>NZ_PVNE01000003.1 GCF_003001905.1 Planifilum fimeticola | reverse complement strand
CCGACTTGCATGTATTAGGCACGCCGCCAGCGTTCGTCCTGAGCCAGGATCAAACTCTCCTAAAAAAGTTTGATAGAGCTCAAAAGAATCACGGGTCCTTCTTTCGCTCTTCAGTTTTCAAGGAACGCTTTCTTCCTCGTTTCCGCCGCCTCTCTCGCGGCGACGGATTTAATCTTATCACGGTCAGTTCCGTTTGTCAACCACTTTTTTTCGGAGGCTTCGAAGGAATTTTTCCCCCGCCTCCCGCGCCGGAGGATTCCGTTCCTTCGGCGACGACAAGAACTACTATAACACGGTCATGATGCCCTGTCAACACGGGAATAATTTCCTTTTTTCGTGTGTGAGTCCGGCCGTGCCGGGCGTCGAATGAGGCAAATGGACAAACCGCCACGAATAAACTGTTGGACGAAGGAGGGAAGGACTCATGCGGATCCGCCGGAGGTTCCCCGTAAGGCCCGCCAATCCCTTCAGATGGTTATTATATGCCTTTTTAGTCCTCTTTTTTCTTTCCCTGCCCTTTTTGTATTCCGTCGAAAATCAGGCGGAAGAGAAGCTTTTGGACATCGCCCGTTCCGAGGTGAAAAACATCACCCAGTCCGCCGTGACCCAGGCCGTTCGGGAAGTGCAGCGAAATTACGCCAAGGATTTGAACAACTCCCTGATGGTCGCCAGGGACGAGCAGGGACGCATTCAATCGGTCCAGGTCAATCAGGAAGTGCAGGCCAAGTTGTACGAAACGCTGACGAAAACCATTCAGCGGGAACTGAAAAAGGCATCGCAGCATAAGACCATCGCCATCCCGCTGGGGACCGTGTTCGACAGCAAGCTGTTCGCGGATATGGGGCCCAACATCCCGCTGAAATATTGGCCCAAGGGGTCCACCCACATCGAGATGGAAGGGACCATGGAAAGCGGGGGAATCAACATGGTGATGATCAAACTGAACGTCCGGATCACCAGCGAGATGGTCATCCTCCTTCCGCGGCACGAAAGGACGATCCGAACCCGGCACAGCTATCCGATGGGTCAGTTGACGATCGTGGGGGACGTGCCCGAGTTTTACCTGGGCGGCCAGGGAGGTAAGAGTTCCATTCCGGTGATTCCCTCCAGATAAAAAAGCGGCATGAAGCATGCCTGTCGATCGTGGCGGGCTTTTCTTTTTTTCGAGTCATCCCCCGAGGAAAAAGATCTTGACCAGAACCAAGTACAGAAGCCCCGGCAACCCCAGCACACCGGTGATAAAGGCGGTGACCGGATTGATCGGAATCCGGAACTGCACCAGCTCTCCGGCCAAGTTGAGCAAAAACAAAACCAACGAGCCCACGGCGGTATAGATGATCCCGAACCAAAGCCATCTCAAGGGTCGAATCACCGAACGGCTCAATATCATGAAAAGGACGATCCCCCCTCCGGCGGCCAATCCCCACCATCCGATATCCAACGCCCTCCAACCCCCTTTGCCATCCATTCTTTGTACAAGCTTATGAGGGAGTTGGACGGGTTATTCCCCTTCCTGCCCTTCTCCTTCCTCCCTTTGCAGCCGGTCTGCGATTTCCCGCATCGGACGCAGCCAGTTTTGTTTCATGACGCGGGCGGCCTTCTCTTTGTCCCGGCTCTCCAGGGCATCGATGATCATGGCGTGCTCCTCGATGGACCGGCCGGGGGAAACCACCGCCCTCCGGATGAAGACGTACTTGAAGCGGCGCACATGCATCTGAAGCGTGGTGATAAAAGACGTCAAATAGGGATTGTCCGCCGCTTCGAGGATGGTCTGGTGAAACTGCTCGTCCAGGATGAGGGCTTCGTAAAACGACTTTTTCCCGAGAGCATCGGCAAACTTCTCGTTGGTGAGGCGAAGAGAGCGGATGTCCTCCTCCGTCACCCTATCGGCCGCCAATTCCGCGGCGGTGGCCTCCAGGGCGGCCAGGGGCGGATAAATCTTGTACACATCCTCCCTCCGAATCGGGGTCACCCTCGTCGCAGAACCGGGATGCATCTCGACAAACCCCTGCATTTCCAGGATCTGCAGCGCTTCCCGGACGGGCGTCCGGCTCACTCCCAGGGCCTCGGCCAGCTCGCAGTCCAAAATTTTTTCTCCGGGACGCAGTGTCCCTTCGATGATCCACCGCTGAATCTGCTCCAGGGCCCGTTGTTTGGCCGAGATTCGCTCCATTTTGGGAGCGTCTTTCGGTATCGGCATCGGTATCTTTTCCTCCCTTGTATCCAAAATCAAAATGCGATATATTGCATATAAGTCCAATGGTTGAAAATGGTTTGACAAATAAACCCTAAGGGGGATTCACCAATGGGGTGGAAGGATCTTCTTCGGCTCTTGCTCCTCGCCTCCCTGTGGGGAGCTTCTTTTCTGTTCATCCGGATCGCGGTGCCGCAGCTCGGCCCTTTCCTGCTGATGGATCTTCGCGTCCTGATCGGCTCGGTTGTGTTGTTTTTATACGCCCTCATCCTCCGCCGGCTTCCCGATCTCAAGCGGCGATGGAAGCAATACCTGATTCTTGGCACCATCAACAGCGCCATTCCCTTCACCCTGATCGCCGCATCCGAATTGTACATCACCTCATCCCTGGCCGCCATACTCAACGCGACCACTCCGATGTTCACCGCCGTCGTGGCGGCCCTCCGGCTGAAGGATCCCTTGACGCGGAAAAAGGGGGCCGGTCTGTTGCTGGGATTTATCGGCGTCGCCATCTTGGTGGGATGGAGCCCGATCCCCGTTGAGGAAAAGGTGCTGCTTTCCGTCGCAGCCATGCTGGCGGCCTCCTTCTGTTATGCCATCGGCGGGGTTTATGCCAAGAAGCATTTTCCCGACGCCCCCCCGCTGACAATGGCCATCGGCCAGCTCACCGGGGCGGCCGTCGCCCTTCTGCCCGCAGCAGCCGTCGCTCTTCCTTCCGCCCGGTTCACCGTCCTCGGGACGGCCGCCACCTTGGGCTTGGCCATCCTTTCGACGGCAGCGGCCTATATCCTCTACTTCCGGCTGCTCCGTGACGTCGGACCGACACAGACCATGACCGTCACCTTTCTCGTCCCTCTATTCAGCCTGCTGTGGGGAGCCCTTCTGCTGGACGAGCCCGTGGGGGCCGGCGCGATCATCGGCTTTCTCCTGATCTGTACCGGCATCATCTTTGTCGCCGATTTGAAACCGGGCTTGGGCCGGTCCTCCGCCCAAGCCCGCCCCGAAAAACATTCCCTTTGAAGGCCGGTCTCTTCGTCATGACAGAAGGTCCAGGATGACGGAAACGGAGTTGTTGACGACGTGGAACAGGATCGGCGCCCACAGGTTGCGGAAAACGGCCCGCAGGATTCCGAGAATCAAACCCAGCACCAACAGCGGGGCGAACATGACCACGTCCACGTGGAACAGGGTGAAGAGGAGAGAAGTGAGAAGGATGCTCGCCGGCTGGCCGATCCTCTCCGCCAGGGACTGCTGCAGGACCCCCCGGAACATCACCTCTTCACCGACGGGGCCGATCATCCCCACCAGCAGCCCTTGACTGAGAAGGGCCAGCCAGCCGCTCTGCCCCGCCTCCCCGATCTCCCGTGAAATGCTCTCCTCCCGCCAGGATACGAGTTCCAGGGAAAAATATCTTGCGACGGGCTCAGTCACCAAGGGATCGAGAAAAAGGTAGACGAGGACGTACAATCCCCCCACCGTCGCAATCATCGAAACCCATCCGCCCGGGGAGGCTCCGCGGAATCCGTAACGGTCGAAACCGCCGCGAAAAAGGAACAGAAAGGCGAGGATCATGATGGCGTGGGGGGCGACCGGAAGCAGGTGCTGATGAACAAATCCCCGGACATCCTCCGGAACAAACTCCGCCAACAGGGCGACGGCGGTGATCAGACACTCAACCCAGGCGAAATAGTAGACGACGTCCCGGAGAGGGAGGGAACGGATCCATCCCTTTCTCTCATGGGCAAAATGGGTCCAGACACCGGTGATCAGAAACGCGAGGGCCGCCGCCAGATTGAACAGCGCCCAGAGTAGAGTGAAGCCCGCCAAGAGGACACTTTCCTCGCCGTCCTCCGTGATTCGCCACAACCCCTTTTCCGTCCATTCCCACTCAAGGGATGCCCATTCCAGGGGAATAAGATAAAAGAAGGCGATGCAGAGGGCCCAAGCAGCCATCGAACGGATCCGTCCGGAAACGGTATCCGGGGGCTCCGTCCGATGGATGGGGCCGAGCGCCGGGAGATCGGACAATGATAACAACTCCTCCGAGGAAGATCGTTCGTCAGGGTTCGCCCGCAAACTCCGAGGTCACCGACGGATCACACTTCTATTGTAGTATGAGAAGTCCTGGGACATGACACCGGATCCGCAGCTTACAACTCCCGACGACCCTCCAGGGCTTTGGTCAGCGTCACTTCGTCGGCGTATTCCAGATCTCCTCCCACAGGCAGACCGTGGGCGATCCGGGTGACGCGCAGGCCGAAGGGCTTGACCAGCTTTGACAGGTACATCGCCGTCGCTTCTCCTTCGATGTTGGGATTGGTGGCCAGGATCAGTTCCTGGACCTCGTCCTTCTCCAGCCGTTTCAACAGCTCGGGGATGCGCAGATCCTCAGGACCGATTCCCTCCATCGGCGAAATGGCTCCGTGGAGCACATGATACAGTCCGTTGTATTCCCGGGTCCGCTCCATCGCGATCACGTCCCGGGGATCCTGAACGACGCAGATGACGGACCGATCCCGGTTTTTGTCGCTGCAGATGGCGCACACTTCCTTGTCCGTGATGTTGCTGCAGACGGAACAGGTGTGCAGATCCCGCTTCGCCCGGACCAGCGCCTTGGCCAGGTCCATCACGTCTTCCTCGTCCATCCCCAATACGAAAAAAGCCAGGCGTTGGGCCGTCTTCGGTCCAATACCCGGCAGCCGCATAAAGGCTTCGATCAGCTTCGCAATCGGTTCCGGTACATACACCATCAGGCCACTCCCGCTTCAGTATCTCTTTCTTCCATTAAAACAGCCCCGGCAAATTGAGACCGCCCGTCAATTTGCCCAGATCCTTGGCGACCAAGTCGTCGACCTGCTTCATCGCCTCGTTGAAGGCTGCGGTGATCAGATCCTGCAACATCTCCACATCCTCCGGATCCACCGCCTCGGGGGCAATCTCCACCCCCAGCACCTGCTTGTGCCCGTTCATCCGAACCTTGACCACGCCGCCGCCCGCGGTGCCCTCCACTTCCTTCCGGGCCAGCTCCTCCTGGGCCTTCGCCATCTGGGCCTGCATTTTTTTTACCTGTTTCATCATCTGATTCATGTTTCGCACGTTTCGGTTCCCTCCTGCAGGTTATTGACGGTCCAACACCTTCAATCGGTGATTTCGACCAGGTCTTTCCCGAAGATCTCCACCGCCTGCCGGACCATGTCTTCCCCTTCCGCACTCCCTTCCTTTTTCGAAGGGGAAGGGGCCGATTCCTCCTCCCGGCCGCCGGACGGTTGATCGCCGAACTCCTGCCACTCGTCCCGCATCACGGTGATCAGCCGGAGGGGAGAGCCCAACACCTCCGCCATCACCTTTTCGATCAGCGATTTGTGGGATTCCTTCTCCGTCGTCTCCCGATGGATCGAGTTCTTGAAGGCGACGATCACCGCATCCTGCGTGGCTGCCACCGGCTCGCCGTCGATCAGCCAGGCGTGCACGGTGATCTTTTGCTCCTTGACCCGGGCAAGTACCTCCGGCCAATGCCGACGAACCTCCTCCGTCCGCTTCGGATCGATGTCCCGGAACGATTTCCCCTCGCCCGCGGGCTGCCTTCCCGATGAAGGTGCGGGTCGCTCGGAAGGCGGAGCCGCCGCACCTCCGGAGGCGGAACCCGGATGGAAGGCCGCCTTCTCCAATTCTTTGATCTTCCGCTCCAGCAGGCGAATCCGCTCCCCGAGGGCTTCGGTGGGCGGGGCGGCCTCGGCACGCGCCATCTCCCTGGCTGCCGCCTGTTCCGCAGCCGCCGGATGACAAAGCTCCACCACCGCCATCTCCAGGACCACCCGGGCATGGGGAGTCCATTTCATTTTCTGGGCCGCCTGGATCAGCACCTCCAGCATGCGGTTCAGCATCCCCGGAGAAAAGCGGTCGGCCAAGCGCTCCCAGGATTCATCCCCTCCGATCCGATCCCGCAGATCCGGCAGGTTCGGCGCCGTGCGCAGGAGGAGGAGATCCCGGCCGGAATCGATCATGTCGTCGATCAGGCGCTGCGGCTCCGTCCCCTCCCTGATCAATCCGTCGACGCGATCCAGAACCGTCTGGGCATCCCCCTCCGCCAGGCCCTTCCACAGTTCGGCCAGGGTGGACCGTGACGTGAAGCCGGTGACCGCCAGCACCGTCGACTCCTCCACCCGGCCGTCGGCATAGGCGAGCACCTGATCCAACAGGCTGAGGGCATCCCGCATGCCGCCGTCCGCCGCCCGGGCGATCGTCGCCAGGGCCGCTTCGTCAACTTCGACGGACTGGGCATCGCAGATGCGGCGCAAGTGGCGGACGATTTCGCGGAAGGAGATCCGGTGAAAGGGGAAGTGCTGGCAGCGGGACCGGATGGTCTGGGGCAGCTTGTGGGGTTCCGTCGTGGCGAGGATGAAGATGACGTGATCCGGCGGCTCCTCCAGGGTTTTCAACAGGGCGTTAAAGGCCTCCGTGGTCAGCATGTGCACCTCATCCACGATATACACCTTGTAACGCACTTCCGTCGGGGCAAACTTCACCTTGTCCCGCAAATCCCGGATTTCATCCACGCCCCGGTTGGAGGCCGCATCGATCTCCACCACATCCATCAGGGAGCCCTCCGCGATCCGCCGGCACGGTTCGCATCGGTTGCACGGCTCGGGCGCCGGGCCCTCAAGGCAATTGACGGCCTTGGCGAAGATTTTGGCCGTGCTGGTCTTCCCCGTTCCCCGGGGCCCGCTGAACAGATAGGCGTGGGAAAAGCGTTTTTCTTTCAGTGCATTCTTCAACGTGCGGGTGACGTGTTCCTGACCGACCAGATCCGCAAAGCTCTGCGAACGCCACACGCGGTACAATGCCCGATAAGTCACTTTGAACACTCCAGCTGTCGCGGCCTTTTTTCACGAAAAAAGCACGCCATGTTCGGTATTTTCATCATACTACAGTCGGAGCCGTTTTTCCAAAGGGGACGATGGGGCTGTTTGAGTCAAATTAGGGAATCATTTCTTCGGCAACAACTTCGCTGATCTGCTCCCCGTCATGGGCGTTGTAATCCTTTTTCTCAAAATAAATGGCCGGGAAGCGGTGGATTCCATTGGCCGTCAGGCCGTACTCGATGAGATCGTCGACGGTCTTGTCGTCCTTGTAATATTCCACATTGTACACAATGTAGTTCTTGGACTCGATCCTTCCATAAATCGCGTTAATGTCGGGATCGTCCTTGTGTTTCTCCACCAGGTCCGCAAAAAAGCGCTTGGCCTGGTCCACGCTGACGGTTTCGTCCGTCTCCACATCTGCGTGTAAAACGCGCCCCTCTTCGACTTTACTTTTGCTGAATCGGGCTTTAAAATCCGGAATTCCGCTCCGGCTCACACCCAGCGCATGGAAAGCATCGGAGGGTTTATTCGGATCTGTCACTTCTTGGGCATTGTCCGAAGATTTTCCCGGCTTCTCCGCCGGATTTCCCTTCTCCGCGTCGGGAATCTGACAAGAAACAAGAAAAAAGATTGCCACTCCCATCACCAACATACGGAGGACCCGATCCATTATTTCCACCTTCCTATAATATTTGACGATTCCGATTAATTATCCCATAAATATAGCAAGGTGAAAAGATCGACCACCACGCGTTGGAACCATATATTTCCACATCAATAGCAAAAGAAAAGACCGCTCCGCTGATGGAACAAAACGGTCATGGTCACAAAAGGCAAATATGTATACCGTGCACCTGTCGTCGATCCTCCCCGCCCGGGCGGGCACCGTTCATTCGGCTCAGACCAGGCACCCCTGCGGCACACAGGAGGGCTTCCTTAGTGCTGCTTCCGTCAGGACCTGACACGGTTCGGAAGTTCCTGTTGCGCAGGACCCGATCGTCAGCGCCTCCTGAAACGGTCCGGACCCCACACGAAAAGGACCTCGGACAGGCATCGACCCCGTTATCGCGGATTACGGGTTACAGGGCACCGCGAGCTCCCCGTCTAGCACGGCATCTAATATTTTAACACACATCCCCATCCGCTACAAATGGAAAATGGTTCACGGACCGGATGGCCCTCCGGGGCGGAAGCTTTTCAAAGGGGGCACCCGGCGGAAAAATTTTATTCGGGGGAGCGAAGCGGAGACACAATTTAGGATTATAAGCGCTTGGTCCTCCTTTATCCACTGCCGTTTGTACTGTAAATGGGACCGGACGCGGCCAATTGGAACATCAGAATCGCCAGGACAACCGCGATGCAAGCCGTGATGAGGATGTTCACTTTCTTGGCGGCCCAGGTTTGTTTCAAGAACGCGATCCGATCCGGATGCTCTGCAAATTTTCGAATCCATCCCCTTTTCGACCAGATGTACACATAAATGAGGAGGATCGCAGCCAAAGTGACCAGCAGGAGATTGATATTTTCAAACGTGATTGCGCTCCCGGTAAAACTGAGGACGGCATTTTCCGGCAAACGGCCGACCAGGGAGATCAATAGCAACCGGCGAACCGGGATGAGGGTAAGCCCTGCAATAAACGAAAGAATGTCGTCGGGGAAGCCCGGGAGGAGGTACATCAGAAAAAAGACAAATGCGCCTTTTTCCCTGGTCAGATGGTCGAATTTCCGGAGCAAATGGGGGCGCACGAAACGAATCACGAAGGGCCTTCCCAGCTTCCGGGCAAATGCGAAAATGAGGGCGGATCCCATCATCGCACCGATCATGGTATACAAAAGCCCGATCCAAGAACCGAATAGGTATCCGCCAATCAATGCCGTAATTTGGCCGGGGAGCGGGGCGATCAACATCTGGGCGATTTGCAGCAGGATGAACATGGCGGGTCCCCAGGCACCGGCATCAAGGATCCACCGCTCCACTTGTTTTGGATCACCCATCGCTGAAAAAAACGGCCAGCCGAAATAAAGCACTCCGCCGACTCCAACGGCCAGCAGCGTTATGACGATCCATCTTGGACCTAAATTTCGATCCGTGTCCCGATTCATCAGAATTCCCCTTTCCCCGACAGTCCAGTTTGGAGCGTTTTGTGACGGGAATCCTCCCCACACCGCCTTCCAAGTAGTCCTCCGTGCAGGTTCGATTGTAGCAAACCGCCTCCTTATCCGACTCGGACCGAGGTCCGTAATCCTCTACGGTAGGGGTCGGATGTTGTTTGCACAAAAAAAGAAGCCGCCCAAAAGCTGGACGACTTCTTTTTCGGTGACAGGATGCTTTAGTCAAGTAAAGGTTTGCAATTCGTTTGCAATTAACCAATTCCTGGGTTTCGGTCTCGTCACCTGAATGCCGAAAAACCTTGATATGGCGGAGAGGGTGGGATTCGAACCCACGGTACGGGGGTTGCCCGTACAACGGTTTTCGAGACCGCCTCCTTCAACCACTCGGACACCTCTCCACGGCATGTGAAAATCCCCAGTGCGCGTATTGCCCGGGACAATTTCATATTATAAAAGCAATCATCGCCGGACGTCAAGAGGGAAACAGAGGCAAAAGGATTCATCCGTTCCCTTTGCGGCTTCCTCCGCGCAGCCCCCGGAAAAAGTTCGTGAGAAGCGATCCGCCCTCCTCGGCCAACACCCCGGGTACCACCTGAGCCTGATGGTTGAACCGTCCGTCCGTCAGCAGGTTCATCAGCGTTCCGGCACATCCCCCCTTGGGATCGGATGCTCCGAAAACCACCCGTTCGATCCGGGACTGGAGGATGGCCCCGGCGCACATGGGACACGGTTCCAAGGTGACGTAGAGGCTGCAGCCGATCAGCCTCCAACCGCCCAGCCGCTCCGCCGCCTCCCGGATGGCGATCATCTCGGCATGGGCCGTGGGATCCCGGTCCGTTTCCCGGCGGTTGTGGCCCCTCCCCACGATGTCCCCATCCCGGACAATCACCGCGCCGATGGGCACTTCGCCGATCTCCGCAGCTTTTTTGGCCTCCTCCAGCGCTTCCTTCATCCACCGCTCATCGGCGGACAACCCTTGTTCCAAATCCTTCACCGCCCTGTTCGCTCCTGATACTCGGGGACCGCGAGATCACTGGTTCCCGCACTCGGCGCAGCGGCCGTAGATTTCAAACTTGTGCCCCGTGATCTCAAAATCTTCGGGTTTGCCCAGAATGGCGTTCATCGGACAGATGTGAATCGTCCGGGTCCTGCCGCACTCGGTGCAGATCAGATGGTGATGGTGCCGGTCCTCTTCGCACCGAAACCGGTAGCGCCGCTCCCCTTCCCATTCCGTCCCCTCCAGGATGCCCAGTTTCTCGAACAGGGATAAATTCCGATAAACGGTGTCGAGGCTGAGTCCCGGGTAATCCTTCGACAGGCAGCTTTGCACCTCTTTGGCCGACAGGTATCGATCTTGCTTGGCAAACAGCCGGACGATCGACTCCCGCTTTCCCGTATATTTGTACCCTTTGCTTTTCAACCGTTCCAGGGCTTCACCGTAATCCACCGGGTATCGCTCCCATCCTGCAAAGGCTCCCACTCCATATCCATTCCCCCGCGGGGAGAAAATCCACCTTTTCTCCTATTCAAACATCAGACTGCCGGGATTTCAAGATCAGAAGGCGCCGAATCCGTTTGGCCGCGAGGATCGAAACCAGGATCAGCACGGAAACGAGGACAATGGTCCCCCCCGACGACCAGTCCAGATAGTAGGCGGCCGCCAGCCCGCACAGCACGGCCGACTCGGAGAACAGCAGGGAATAAAGGATCGTCCGCCGAAAACTGCCCGAGATCTGCAGGGCGGAGGCGACGGGGAGGGTCATCAGGGCGGATACCAGCAAAATGCCGACGACGCGGATCGAGGCGGCGATGACGAGGGCCACCGCGAAGGAAAAGAGCAGATTGATCCACCGGTGGGGAATCCCCGAGATCACCGCACTTTCCTCATCGAAGGAAAGGGCGAACAGCTCCTTGTAAAAGAGATAAATCACGGCCAGAACCAGCCCGGCCGCCGCGATCATCCACCAGAGCTCGTCCTCCCCGACGGCCAGGATGCTCCCGAAGAGATAACCGGCCACGTCAACGTTAAACCCGTCGGCGGCGCTGATCAGGACCACGCCGAGTCCGATCCCCCCGGAGAGGACCACCGGGATGGCCAACTCCTGGTAGGTCCGGTAAAGGCGGCGCAGCTGCTCCACAAACATCGCTCCGCCGATGGAGAAGACCATTCCCACATGGAGAGGGCTGACCTGTTGAAAAAGGGGGACATGTTTCTGCAACAACAGCCCGGCGGCCACTCCGGACAGGGTGACGTGAGCCAGGGCGTCGGCGATCAGAGAAAGGCGGCGCACCACCAGAAAAATCCCCACCAGCGGGGAAATCAAGCCGACAATGAGCCCCGCCAGCACCGCCCTCCGCATGAAATCGTAGTTCAGGATCATTTCCCACATCCCGTTCGCGCTTTGCCGCACTGCCCCCTTTCCCGGAACGGTCAGACTCAAACTCGGATTTCTTCCCCTGGGACGCGCGAAGCATGCGAAACGTCCCTCCCATCTTCCACCCACAAGACCTCCCCGCGACGGGCGGCAAACTCCTGCGGAGTCCCGCAAAAACGGATTCGCCGGTTCAACAGGGCAATCCGATCCACCGCGGCGGTGATTTCATCGATATCGTGCGTGATCAGCAGGATCGTCAGATCCTCCTCCCGGTGAAGCCGATCGAGCAGCCGATAAAACTGATTCACCGATTCCGCATCGACTCCCACCGTCGGTTCGTCCAGAATCAACAGCTCGGGACGACTCACCAGCGCACGGGCGATGAAGGTGCGCTGTTGCTGCCCGCCGGACAGGCGCCCGATGTTGGCCCCGGCAATGTCGGACAACCCCAGCCGCTCCAGGGTGTCCCGGATCAAGGCCCGTTCCTTCTTTCCGATCCGGCGAAACAGGCCGAGCTTGCCGGTGAGGCCGCTGGCCACCACCTCGTATACCGTCGCCGGGAACCCCAGGTTGAAGCTGTTGGACTTTTGGGACACATACCCGATCCGGTGCCACTTTCGAAACTTCTCCACCGGCTCGCCGAACAGATAAACGCTTCCGGCATCCGGAGACAGACGGCCGAGGGACAGCTGGACGAGTGTCGATTTTCCCGAACCGTTCGGCCCGATCAAGCCGAGAAATTCCCCGGCGGCCACCTCCAGATCGATCCCTTCCAAAACGGGGTGGCGATCGTAGGAAAAGGTAACCCCGGACAGGCGAAGAACCGCTTCACGCATGGCACAACCCTTCTTCCCTGATCCTACCTCCGAGAGAAAAAACCGGATTCAATCCGATTCATCCCTTTGTCTCCAACATAAAAACGCTGATCATGAAACAATCATGGATCATTATATCCCATGATCGCCGCCTTGTAAATCGGAATCACTCCGTTTTTCTTCGTCCCTCCAGGGAACAAAAAACGAGCCCCTCCCCAAAGGGAGAAAGGCTCGATCGCTTTGCACGGATGGTGCGCCCGAGAGGACTCGAACCTCCGACACGCGGTTTAGGAAACCGCTGCTCTATCCTGCTGAGCTACGGGCGCGCGTCATGGAGCGCAAAGCATTTTTCCGTATTAGCTATATGCGCGCGCGGCCTCGTTGTTGACACGCATTCCTCCGCCGAAAACAGGCGGACAAGTTCGTCCGTATTGTAACACGGGAAGGGACTAACAGTCAAATCATCGCAGTCGCCTACCTTCTAGGCGATTCTCCCTTCAATTGCGATTCCATACCGCAATTTGCCTTGAGACAAAGAAACGGCTCGACGCGAAAATAAAGGTCACCGATCCCCGTCACCAACCGCAGATACTTTTGACCTGACTTGTACACCTTGTATGTGACCACCTCGCCGGTCTCCAAGTCCCGGCCTTCCACTTGGCCGCCGTCTTCAAAAGTCTGAATAAACTCCACCTCACAAGACAATTGCATCGGATCACACCGCCTGAAAAAATCTCATACACCCATTGACACGTATTTAATACGTGTTATAATGTAATTGAAGGGAGGGATACCAAATACCGTTATCATCAAGGGAGGTTATCAAGAAACTAAAGGATGATGGTTGGTATCTCGTCAAGGTCAAAGGTGACCACCACCACTTCAAGCACCCAGTAAAACCAGGAAAGGTCACCGTCCCGCACCCAGTAAAGAACCTAAAAAAGGGAACCATCCGAGGCATCGAACGACAATCCGGGGTCAAACTCCTCTGACCCCGGTCCTTCCCTTCAATCCAACCCAAAGGAGTGTATGCGATGAAGAAGAAAGACATCTACGTATATCCGGCGATCTTTCACTACGACGATAGCCCAGGAATCGGTGTTACTTTCCCGGATCTGCCGGGGTGCGTATCCCACGGCGATGATGAGGACCATGCATATAAAATGGCGCAGGAAGCGCTGGGCCTCCACCTCTATAGCATGGAAGAAGATGGAGACGAGATCCCGGATCCCACTCCAATTAAAGACCTTCGTCTTGAAGACTATTTAGAGGATGGAGAAAAAGGCATCGTCGTGCTGGTAAGCGTCAATATGAAACCAGTCCGCAAAGAACTGGACACGCGAGCTGTTAAGAAAACCCTAACCATCCCCAAATGGCTGAATGACTTGGCCGAAGAAGAAAAAATCAACTTTTCCCATGTCCTCCAACAGGCATTAAAAGAGCGCCTAGGCGTATAAATCAGCGCCTGGCGCGATGCCGATCCATAAAATGGGTTTCACAGCTTCCTCTCCCTTCAAATTCCCCCGGCGCATCCGGATGGATCACACATAATCCTTCCCGCGTACTCTGCTGCGTTCCATTATACTCCATCCATCCACGCGGCCACAAAAAAGCCTCTCCGAAGAGAGGCGACAAAGAAGAATCGGGTCTATCCACCGCCTTCAACGAATCACCACGCCGTACTCCCTCATCCAGGCATCCAACTGGATGAAATAGGCAAACAGCTGAGGCACGTTCATCAGCTGGCCGAACCAGGGGAGATGCAGTTCCCCGAGATCCCTGCGATCTGCAAAGCGGCGGATTTCCTCCACATGGAGGATATCCCGGAGTGGAGAGGCCGGATCCTCAATCCGGCGCAGGGCCTCGCTTCGCACCGCTTCCAGATAGGCGGGATTGTGGGTTTTCGGGAAGGGGCTCTTGCGCCGCATCCGCACATCCTCCGGAAGCAAATCCGACACGGCCCTCCGCAGCAAACCCTTTTCCCGTCCATCGCAGCTCTTCATCGACCAGGGGACGTTCCACACATATTCCACCAGCCGGTGATCGCAGAAGGGAACCCGCACCTCCAGGCCGAACGCCATGCTCATCCGGTCTTTCCGGTCCAGCAGGACCGGCATCCAACGGGTCAGGCAGAGATAAAACAGTTCGCGCATCCGCGCTTCCCTCGGCGTCTCTCCGGGCAGCCGCGGAACTTCCTCCAGGGCCTCCCGGTACCGGTCCGCCACGTACTCCTCCGCCCGAATCCGGGAAACCACCTCCGGAGAGAAAAAGCGGATTCGATCCCGGATCAGCCGGGACCAGGGAAAGGTTTCCGCCCGGATCAATTCCTCCCGGTGAAACCACGGGTAGCCGCCGAAGACCTCATCGGCGCACTCGCCGGAAAGGATCACCGTCACCTCTTTTTTGATCTCCCGGCTGAAGAGATACAGGGAAGAATCCACATCGGTCATTCCCGGAAGATCCCGGGCGCGCATCGCGGGAATCAGTGCGGAGGCCAGCTCTTCCGTGTCGATGATGACCGTATGATGGACGGAACCGAGATGCTCCGCCATCCGGCGCACCCAGGGGGCGTCGGAATTGGGTTGAAACTCGTTGGGACGAAAATATTCTTCATTCCCGGCGTAATCGACGGAAAAGGTGTGGAGCGGCCCTTTCCCCTCCTCTTCAAACACCTTGGCCATCGTCGCGGAAATGGAGCTGGAATCCAAACCGCCGGAGAGCATCGCTCCCACCGGCACATCCGAAACCAATTGCCGGCGGACCGAGTCCTGAAACAGTTCCCGCACCCGCTCCACGGTGGTGTCCAGGTCCTCCGGATGGGCGTGGCTGACCAGCTTCCAGTAGGACTGGATTTGGAGGCCGTTCCGGTCGAAGCGCAGCCAGAACCCCGGCCGGAGCTCCTCCACCCCGCGGAAGACCCCGTGTCCCGGCGTCCTTCCCGGTCCCATCGCCAAAACCTCCGCCAGTCCCTCCTCATCCACTTCCGGACGAACCGCAGGATGAGCCAAGATCGCCTTCAGTTCCGAACCGAAAATCAATCCGTCACCCCTGCGGGCGAAAAACAGGGGTTTCACCCCGATCCGGTCCCGGGCGGCATACAGGGACTGCGAAGCATCGTCCCAGATGGCGAAGGCAAAGATCCCGTTGAGGTGCCGGGGGCAGTCCACCCCCCACTCCGCATAGGCGGCCAGAATCAACTCGGTATCGGAACGGGAGGTCAGCACGTGTCCCCGCGTCTCCAATTCCCTGCGCAGTTCCGGCATGTTGTACAATTCGCCGTTGTAGGTGATCACGTAGGTCCGGCCGCCGTAGCGGCGAACCATCGGCTGCGCTCCTCCCTCCGGATCGATCACCACCAACCGCCGGTGGACCAGCGCCGCGTGTTTGGAAAGCCAAATCCCCTCGTCATCCGGCCCCCGACAGGCCATCGCCTGGTTCATCTCCTTCAGAACGGAGCGCTCCCGACTCACAGGTTTCTCCCAGTCGATCCAGCCCGCAATTCCGCACATGGACACCAACCTCCCATCGCCCGAATCCTAGTTTCCGCACAACCCGTTCCCCTATGGGCCCGTGCCTTTATATCCTATGATCCGGATGGGATATTGTTCCTTCTCTCGGAGAACTGACGATTCCGTCCTCGTCGACCGCGTCCTTCAGCGACGCGTTTCACGGCAAAAAGGGACAGAACGGATTCCCCGTCATTTGCCGCAGAAACAGGGGAAAAATCAACTGACGAGAAGAAGAAAAAAGTCTATCGGGGACGCAGGGGGGAATCGGCTTGAGAAGCGAAAAGGAAATGATGGACCTGATTTTGGGCGTGGCTCAACGGGATGAACGGATCCGGGCGGTCTACATGACGGGTTCAAGGGCCAATCCCGATGCTCCCAAGGATATTTTCCAGGATTATGATGTGGTTTATGTCGTGGAGGAAACCGCCTCCCTCATCAGGGAGAAAAACTGGATTCGCGTTTTTGGGGATTTGCTCATGCTGCAGGAGCCCGACAAAAATGACAAGCTGGATGTCAATGTGGATTTTGACCGCTCCTACGCCTATCTCATGCTCTTTGCGGATGGAAATCGGTTGGATCTTCGCCTTCAAACAAAAGAAGCGATGCGGGAGGAATACGGAAAGGACAAGCTGGCCGTCCCGCTGATGGATAAAGACGGTTGTCTCCCGCCCGTCCCCCCTCCGACAGATTCCGAATATCACGTGAAAAGGCCGACAGAGCAACACTTCCTGAGATGCTGCAACAATTTTTGGTGGTGTCTGCAAAACGTCGCGAAGGGAATCTGGCGCGATGAATTGCCCTATGCAAAACACATGTTTGAATCGGTGGTCAGGTTGGAACTGGACGAGATGGTTTCCTGGTGGATCGGGACGAGACGCGACTTTCGGGTTTCAATGGGAAAGATGGGAAAGTACTTCAAAAAGTATCTTCCGACACCGTACTGGGATATGTATCGCGCCACCTATTCCGACGCAGATCTCGACAACTTCTGGGATTCCGTCTTCGCCGCCTGCAGTCTGTTTCGAACCCTGGCCAAGGAGGTGGCGGATGCCCTTTCGTTTCCATACCCGGCGGATGACGATGCCAACATGACGAAATACCTGAAACGGGTGCGAAATCTGCCTGCCGATGCAACGGGGATTTTTGATTAATAAATTGGGAGGAAATTGAAAGATTGTCTCCATCATCGGATTTCCGGATGCAAATTTGGCTGAGCAATACAAACGGGCAGGCAGCCGGATGGAAAACAGTTGGCGGAGATTGCCGCATTGTTGGAAAAAGAAATCATTCAACCCGTTGTGACCCAGGTTTTTTCTCTGGATGAAATCGTCAAAGCCCATGAAACAAGTGAAACCGGACATGTTCGCGGGAAAATCGGGATTCACATTCTTTCAACAGGGTGATGGTATTGCCGTGTTCACCTATCCCGTGGATGAAACTTTTGTGGCAAAGTTTCCAGATGCGATGTGTCGTTCAACCTGACTATCGTGCGACAGCCGTGTTTATCCTGTCTCAGCTGAACGATACAGCATGGTTCAAGCTCATACATAATGTTTGCCAGATGATGGTCTTCGTGGATCCCTAGCCAATGGTTAATGATACATATCATCGAATTGGAGTGTGACACCATGACTGCAAGATCTTCCTGTTCATCTTGTATCCGATTCATGAATCGACATATGCGGTGATGCATCATGCGCCAACTTTCCCCTTCTGCATAGGGAATCCAGTCGATTGCCGGTTCGGAAAACGGGTTTTCAATCGCATGCGCCTCCTCTAAAGTTAAGTTTTTGGCTATTCCGTTGTTCAATTCGCGGAGCTCCCATTCAACCTGTGGTTCTTTTCCGATGATGTTGCCAATGATTTGGGCTGTCTCAAGCGCCCTCTTAAGATCGCTGGAATAAAACCGATATTCCCGACCAACCAACATTTCCTTAAGGCGGTAACCGGTGGCGACAGCCTGTTGACGCCCAAATTTTGTCAACGGCAAATCAGACCAACCGCCAGTGATCCCTTTGACGTGATGCTCTGATTGCCCATGTCTGATGATGATCAATTCTTTCATTTGTCTCTCTCCAATCATCCTGCAGAGATTTTGGATTGATTCCGCCCTGAAGAATGGCGCCGCGCACAAAAACCTTCGTCATATCGCGAAGGTTCCGGAACGATCCGGACGGAAAATCGCGATTCGCTTCGAAAACACTTTGAAAGCCGGGGTGATCCCCGGCCTGAGTCATCATGCTCCACTTCATAAAGCGACGGGCTGTCAATGATCGTCCTTCAGCCATTTTCTCAACCGGTCGACCAATTCCTCGATTTCCCGGAGTCCTCCCCGCGGTGCTTCCGGCCACTCGTTGACCCGCACTCCCCAGTATTCCCTGGGCGTACCCGGATACCGCGGAACCACGTGGACGTGCAAATGGGGAACGTTGTGCCCCATCACAAAGGAATAGACGTGTTCCGCCCCCTCGGAGGCCTTCAGGGCGGCGGCCAGGCGGTTGATCCACAGCCCTACGGCCCGGGCCTCCGCATCGGTGAGCTCCCCCCAACCCGGGAGATGCCGCTTCGTCTCGATCATCAGATGACCCGAGTAGACCTTCTCCTTTCCCAAAAAAGGCGCATGATAGATGTACAAGTGCTCATCTTCCCAGAGTGGGCCGATCTCCCCCTGCACTTCCCCGCGGTGTTTTTTGCAGATGAAGCAAGGGCCGGATCTCATGCCAGCCTCCATCCTTTCATTCGCTTCATTTGAAATCATCATCCGCATTTTTTCATTTCCTGTCAACATTCCGAAAAAGGATTTCCCGAAGGCAGATGGACGCCATTCTGCCGCGAACACGCAAAAAGAAGCCTCCGGAAATGGGGCGGCTTCTATATTAGGGGTAAGGATAAAAACGCTTTGGCGGAGTGAAGGTTTGCGATTCGTTCGCAATCCCTTGGATTCCCCGCATTTTTGTATCCCAAAATCCCGAAAACCCTTGACATACTTGGTGAAGAAGTCGGGATCCGGACCGACGAAGAGCGTGACGACCGGCGGTTTTCAAGTTGACCGGACGTGGGGTCAATGCCGTTTTTTGACGGTCCCCGAAATGCCTCGAAAAGGCGGATGTTTGCGAGGATGGACGATGTTTTTTACACAACTGATTCGGCATTGACATATATTATATTTTACGGCTATTTTTATCCGGAAACAATTTTCGGGTATGGAGGGTGTTTATGGAATTACTGGCGTTTTTACTGAACATGATCGTCTCACAGTCCGGGGCGAACGATTGGCACTAAAAATCGATGATGGGCCACGCCGGGTTCCTACCCGGCTTTCTTTTTGCCTTCGATTCCCGGTCTGGAGCTTCCGAACATGCAAAAAGAAGCCGCCCGGAAATGGGGCGACTTCGTATTTGGAAATAGGGAATGATCACTTTAGCGGGGTAAAGGTTTGCAATTTGTTTGCAATCCCCTTTATTTCCCGCTTTCCAGGGACACCCCTGGAAAGCGGGAAACCCTTGATATACTTGGCGGAGAGGGTGGGATTCGAACCCACGGAGGGCGTGAGCCCTCGGCGGTTTTCAAGACCGCTGCCTTAAACCACTCGACCACCTCTCCATCTTACGAATCACTGTGATATTATACCCGGTTTCCTAAAAAAGTCAAGGCCCGCCACCGCCCCCTCTCGAGGCGGCGGCGGGAGAAGACGGGAAAAACGGCATGCTACATACAGATCCCCGAAAAGCTGAAGAGTTGCCGGCCCTCCCTCAAGGGGAGATCCGCTCCATGCCGCCCATGTAGGGGCGAAGCACTTCCGGGATGAGGATGCTGCCGTCTTCCTGCTGAAAGTTTTCCAGGATGGCGGCCACGGTCCGGCCGATCGCCAGACCCGATCCGTTCAGGGTGTGGACAAACTCCGGTTTGGCCTTCGGTTCCCTGCGGAAGCGGATGTTGGCGCGACGGGCCTGGAAATCCTCGAAGTTGCTGCAGGAGGAGATTTCCCGGTAGGTTCCGTAGCTGGGCATCCAGACTTCCAGATCGTACTTCTTGCTCTGGGCAAACCCGATGTCCGCGGTGCACATCAGCACCACCCGGTAGGGAAGCTTAAGCTGCTGAAGTACCGCCTCCGCATCCTTTACGAGCGCTTCCAATTCTTCATAGGAGTCCTCGGGACGGACCAGCTTCACCAACTCCACCTTGTTAAACTGGTGAAGGCGGATCAGCCCCCGGGTGTCCCGGCCGGCGGCCCCGGCCTCGGACCGGAAACAGGCGCTGAAGGCGGCGTACTTTTTGGGCAGTTCCTCCGCCGACAGGATCTCGCCCCGGTGATAGTTGGTCACGGGAACCTCCGCGGTCGGGATCAGGTAGTAGTCGCTGTCGGCGACGGCAAAGGAATCCTCGGCAAACTTGGGAAGTTGACCGGTTCCGATCATGCTGTCGCGCCCCACCATATAGGGCGGAATCATTTCCGTGTAGCCGTGCTTCTCGATGTGCAGGTCGAGCATGAAGTTCATCAGGGCCCGCTCCAGACGGGCTCCGGCCCCCTTGTAAAAGACGAAGCGGGAACCGGTCACCCGGCCGGCCCGTTCAAAGTCCAAGAGATCCAGCTCCCGCGCCAATTCCCAGTGGGGTTTCGGCTCAAAGGCGAACTTCGGAATCTCCCCCCAATGGCGGACGGGGACGTTGTCCTCCTCGGAATCGCCGACGGGGACGCTCTCGTGGGGAATGTTGGGCAGGGTGAGGAGGACGGATTCCAACTCCTCCTCCACTTGGCGCAGCTCCTGGTCCAGTTCCTTGATCCGCTCCCCCACCTGGCGCATTTCGGCGATCTCCCGGGAGGCGTCTTCCTTCTGCTTCTTTTTTCGGGCGATCTCCTTGGACACGGTGTTGCGCTTGTTTTTCAGCTGTTCGCTCTCCTGGAGCAGCTCGCGGCGCCGCCGGTCCAGGCCGGCGAAATCATCCAAGCCGCTGATGTCTTCTCCGCGGTGCTTCAACTTTTCCCGCACTTCATCCAAGCGGTTGCGCAGCAATTTCACATCCAGCATGGCGATCCCTCCTTCAAACAATAAAGCCTTCCGCCATCAAAGGGACGGAAGGCCCGCGTTGCCACCCTTATTGACCGGGAAAAAACGCATACCCGATCCACCTCTGGACGGGATAACGGCCGTCGATCCGGTCGACGCTTCTGCGGCTTCCGCCGCTTTCGCGCACGGCTCCGAGAGGGATTCCCCGGCGGAGCGGGGCGGTTTGCACCGACCACCGCCTCTCTGCTGCCGCTCCCTTCCGGTTACTGGTTCTCATCCTCGCCTTTGAAATATGGCTCTTCTTTTCATTGTATCCCGGACAAAGCCGGAAAAACCCCGTTTCCGCCCATCCCCCGCCTCAGATTGCCCTGACGGAGGAAGCTTCCCGAACCATCTCGACGAAGAAGGCGTGCATCCGAACATCGTCGGTCAGTTCCGGATGGAAGGCGGAAGCCAGCAGGTGACCCTGCCGCACGGCGACAATCTTGTCATCGATCCGGGACAGCACATCCACTCCGGGGCCCGCTTCGGTGATGTAAGGAGCCCGGATGAAAACGGCCCGGAAATCGTCGGCCACCCCGGCCACGGGGAGATCCGCTTCGAAGCTCTCCCGCTGACGGCCGAAGGCATTGCGCCGGACGGTGATATCCATGAGCGCCAGGTGAGTCGATTCCGCCCCCTCGATCCGCTTGGCCAGCAGGATGAGGCCGGCGCAGGTTCCGAACAGGGGCTTGCCGGACGCGGCCATCTCCCGGATCGGGTCAAACAGCCCGTATTGATGCATCAGTTTGCTGATCGTCGTCGATTCACCGCCGGGAATGACCAAACCGTCCAAATCGGCCAGCTGTTCGGGCCGTTTCACCGCGGCGGCCTCCGCCCCCGCACGCTCCAGCATGCGGAGGTGTTCCCGAACGGCTCCCTGCAGCGCGAGCACGCCGATCTTCATGCTGTCATTCCTCCTATTACCAGCCCCGCTCCTGCATCCGTTCCGCTTCGGTGAGGGTGGAAATTTCGATTCCCGGCATCGCCGATCCCAACCCCTTGGACAGCTCGGCGATCAGTCCGAAATCTTCGTAGTGGGTCGTCGCTTGGACGATGGCCTTCGCGTATTTTTCCGGGTTCTCGGATTTGAAGATTCCCGAACCGACAAAGACGCCGTCGGCACCCAGGTGCATCATGAGCGCGGCATCCGCCGGAGTGGCGATTCCGCCGGCGGCAAAGTTGACCACGGGAAGTCGGCCGGTCTCATGCACCTGCAGCAGCAGATCGTAGGGCGCTCCCAGCTTTTTCGCCTCGGCCATCAGTTCGTCCCGGGACATGGACTGCACCTTGCGGATCTGGGACATCATCATGCGCATGTGGCGCACCGCCTCGACCACGTTGCCCGTTCCCGGCTCTCCCTTGGTCCGGATCATCGAAGCCCCTTCCCCGATCCGGCGCAGGGCTTCGCCCAGATCGCGGGCACCGCAGACGAAGGGGACCGTAAATTGCTTCTTGTCGATGTGGTACACTTCGTCGGCGGGAGTGAGCACTTCGCTCTCGTCGATGTAGTCCACTCCCAGGGCCTCCAGGAGACGGGCTTCGACGAAGTGGCCGATGCGCGCCTTGGCCATCACCGGAATGCTGACCGCGTTCATCACTTCCTCGATCACGCGGGGATCGGCCATCCGGGCCACGCCGCCGGCAGCGCGGATATCCGCCGGAACCCGCTCCAGGGCCATAACGGCGACCGCTCCCGCCTCTTCGGCGATTTTCGCCTGCTCCGCGTTGACGACGTCCATGATGACGCCGCCCTTCTGCATTTCCGCCATCCCCCGCTTGACCCGATCGGTTCCCGTTTCATATGCCTTTTCGACACCGGCAGCGGTGCCGTTCCTCGTTTCAACATTAGCGGACATCGCTCCATCCTCCCGTCTCTCGAGCAAATAGATTCCCCAGCTCAGGTATTTCTTCAATACAAGTATTGTAACGGAACCACCGGAAATTGACAACCAACGGGAGGGGGCTTTCAGTCGAACCAGCCGCTGATCGTATCGCCCAATTTCCGGAAAAAGAGGCGGACCCAACCGGCCTCTTCCACCGATTCCCGAACCACCAGCCGGACCGGTTCCACGCCGGGAATCTTCTTGCCATCATAGAGAACCGTCACTTCCGCCACCGGCGTCCCCGCCGTCAGCGGCGCGACCACCTTTCGGGTGTAAGTGATGCGGAAGGTGTACTTCTTCATCTGATCCTTGCGGACGGGAAGCACGAGGGTACGGTCGGCGGCGACGGCCACATCACGGGCCACCCCGTTGGGGACGGGAATCCTTTCCATGTAGCCGGGCACGGGCTTGTCCTCGAAAATCAGGGATTTCAAGGCAAAGTTTTCAAAGCCTGCGTCCAGAAGGCGGCGCGTTTCCTGAAAGCGGGCGCTCTGGGAACCCGTCCCCATCACCACGGTAACGAGTCGCATCCCGTCCCGCTCGGCGGTTCCGGCAAAGCAGTATCCCGCTTCGTTGGTAAATCCCGTCTTCACCCCGTCCAAGCCGTGATAGGCCTGGGACATCCCCGGGAGCATCCAGTTCCAGTTGGAATACTCCCTCCCCCGGAAGGTGATCCGGGGCTTGGAGATGATCTCCTTCGCCTCGGGAAAATCCAGGAGAAGCCGCCGGGCGAGATTCGCCGCATCCCGGGCGGACATCACGTGTTTTCCCTCCGCTTTCGGCGGGTCGGGATAGCTGGCCTCGTTCAATCCCGTGCTGTTCCGGAAGTGGGTGTTGGTCATTTCCAGTTCCTTCGCCTTCTCGTTCATCCATTTGACGAAGGTCTCCTCGCTGCCCGCCAGATGTTCCGCCAGGGCGACCGCGGCGTCATTGGCGGAATAGACGGCCATCGCCTCAAACAACTGGCGAATCGTCCACTCCTCGCCGGCGACCAAGTAAACCTGGGCCTCATCGATGCCGGCGGCGCGGGCGCTGATGCGCACCCGGTCCTCCCATCCGATCTCCCCCGAGCGGATCTTCTCCAACACCAGATACTCGGTCATCATCTTGGTCATGCTGGCGGGGGGAAGCGGCTCGTCCGCCCGGCGGGCGTCCAACACGAGCCCGGTTTCAAACTCCATCACCACGTGGGCCTTGGCCCTCACTTCCGGAAAAGGTTCCGCCGCCAGAGCCGGGACGGGAGCCGCCATGAACCCCAGAAAAAGAATCATCATCAAAAAACCTGCTGCTTTTTTGACCGACAGGGGGAAAAGGCGACCTCTCAAAAAAACTTCACCTCCGAAGACCGTTTCCAACCGCCAACCGGGCTTGAAAACGGCGCGGGAGGCGAGGATCTTCGACACGCCCTGCGGCGCCGATGCTATGTACGAATCCCGTTTTTCCGCCGTCTTCACCCGATCGATTTTCAGTTTACTAGATTCCGGAGAGAAAGAAAATCGGGGAACAAGAAGTTTTCGCCAGCATCGCAAAAAGCTGCAAAAAGCCGGCGAGCGGGCCGGCCTTTTCGCGCAAGAAAAAACCGCAGGAAATCCCTGCGGATGCCGTTGCCGTCAGACGTGATAGTTGGGCGCTTCCTTGGTGATCTGCACGTCATGGGGATGGCTTTCCCGAAGAGAGGCGCCGGTCACCCGGATGAACCGGGTCTTCTCCTTCAGTTCCTGCAGGTTTTTCACCCCGCAGTAACCCATGCCCGCCTTCAGGCCGCCGACCAGCTGGAAGACGGTATCGGCCAGGGGGCCCTTGTAGGGGACCCTTCCTTCAATGCCCTCGGGAACCAGCTTCTTCTCGTTCTCCTGGAAGTAACGATCCCGGCTTCCCGCCTGCATCGCCCCGAGGGAGCCCATGCCCCGGTACACCTTGAACCGCCGTCCCTGGAAGATCTCCGATTCCCCAGGCGCTTCCTCGGTTCCGGCAAAGAGGCTTCCCAGCATCACCGCGTCGGCCCCCGCCGCGATCGCCTTCACGATATCCCCCGAGTAGCGGATCCCTCCGTCGGCGATGATGGGGACGCCGTACTGGCGGGCGACGGTGGCGCAGTCGTAAATGGCGGTGACCTGCGGCACGCCGATTCCCGCCACCACCCGGGTGGTGCAGATGGAGCCGGGGCCGATTCCCACTTTGACCACGCTGGCCCCCGCTTCGATCAGATCTCGGGTTCCCTCCGCCGTGGCCACATTCCCCCCGACAATGCAGAGGTCCGGATAACGCCGCCGCAGCTCGGCCACCGTCTCCAGCACGCCTCGGGAATGGCCGTGGGCGGTGTCCACCACCAGGACATCCACCTCCGCTTCCACCAGGGCGGCCGCCCGCTTGTAGGTGTCGCTGGACACCCCTACGGCCGCTCCCGCCAGAAGCCGTCCCTGGGCGTCCTTGGCCGCATCGGGGAAGAGGGTGGCCTTTTCGATGTCCTTGATGGTGATGAGCCCCTTCAACACCCCTTGTTCATCCACCAGGGGCAGTTTCTCGATCTTGTACTTCTGGAGGATCTCCTCCGCCTCTTTGAGGGTGGTTCCCACCGGCGCCGTCACCAGGTTCTCCTTGGTCATCACCTCGGAGATGGGCGTGGAATAATCGCGGATGAACCGCATATCCCGGTTGGTCAAAATGCCGACCAGCTTCCGCTCCTTGTCCACGATCGGCACGCCGGAAATCCGGTACTTGGACATGAGCGCTTCGGCATCGTAAACCTTGTGTTCGGGGTGGAGGTAGAAAGGCTTGGTGATGACGCCGCTCTCCGAGCGCTTCACCCGATCCACTTCCTCCGCCTGCTCCTCGATCTTCATGTTTTTGTGAATGATCCCGATCCCGCCTTGGCGTGCGATGGCGATGGCCATCGGGGCTTCGGTCACCGTGTCCATCCCGGCGCTGATGAGAGGGATGTTCAGCCGGATTCCCTCCCCCAACCGGGTGGAGACCTCCACATCCTTCGGCAACACTTCGGACTTGGCCGGAATCAGCAAGACGTCGTCAAAGGTGAGTCCTTCCTTGGAGAATTTTTCCTCCCACATGTGCTTTGCGCCCTCCTGGTGTTTGTCCCGAGCAAACGTTTTTGAAAGTGTACCAAACGGCGGAATGGGCGTCAAGCGGCGAAGAATTCTCCGAAAAAGGCGAAAGGGGCGACCGGCGCCGGCGGGCATGTGTCACGGAGGGCCGGACAAGGAGGGCTGTTAAAACGGAAAAACCAAAAAGCCGGAGAGGGTGAACCTCTCCGGCCGGGGTTGCGGACGACTGCCGCTCACTCTTCTTCCTCATCGGTGTGCACGCGGGCGACGGTGGCCACCTCTTCTCCCTCCCGCAGAGTGATCAGCTTGACTCCCTGGGTGTAGCGGCCCTGCTGGGAAATATCGGAGACGTTGAGGCGGATCACCATGCCGCCGTTGGTGACCAACATCAGATCCTCCCGGGGAGTCACCATCTTCAGGCCGACGATGGGGCCGTTCTTTTCGGTGACGGTGAGGGTCTTGATCCCCTTTCCGCCCCGGGACTGCTGACGGTACTCGGAAAGGGGCGTCCGTTTCCCGTACCCCTTGGCGGTGACGATCATCACGTCGTGATCCGGATAGGCGATATCCATGTCGATCACTTCGTCCCCTTCGCTCAAGGTGATCCCCTTCACACCCGTCGCCGAACGGCCCATCTGCCGGACATCCTGTTCGGAGAAGCGAATCGACATGCCGAAGCGCGTCCCCAGGATGATCTCCTGATTTCCGTCGGTCAGGCGGACGCCGACCAGCTCGTCTTCGTCCCGGAGATTGATGGCAAAGAGACCGTTCCGCCGAATGTGCTCAAACTCCTCCAGGGCCGTTTTCTTGATCACCCCGTGCTTGGTGGCGAAGAAGAGCATCTTGTCGTGCGTAAACTCCTTCACCGGGATGACCGCGTGGATGTATTCCCCGGGCTCGATCTGGATCAGGTTGATGATCGGGGTTCCCCGGGCCGCCCTGCCGAGCTCCGGCACCTCGTAGGCCTTCAACCGATACACCTTGCCCCGGTTGGAGAAAAAGAGCAGGTAGTGGTGGGAGTTGCAGACGAACAGGTGCTGGACGAAATCGTCCTCCCGGGTGCCCATCCCGGTGATGCCCCGTCCTCCCCTCCGCTGGGCCCGGTAGGTGGACAGGGGCATCCGCTTGATGTAACCGCGGTGGGTGAGCAGGACCGCCACCTCTTCCTCGGGGATCAGATCCTCCTCGACGATCTCATCCGCGTCCGGCTTGATCCGCGTCCTCCGCTCATCGGCGAACTGCTCCTTGATCTCCAGGAGCTCGTCCCGGACGACTCCGCGGATCTTCGCTTCGTCGGCGAGGATGGCCCTGAGTTCGGCGATCGTTTTGAGCAGCTCCTCGTACTCGCTCTCGATCTTTTCCCGCTCCAGGCCGGTCAGGCGCTGCAGCCGCATGTCCAGGATGGCCTGGGCCTGCTTTTCGGTCAGGCCGAAGCGCTCCATCAGGCCGGTTCTCGCCTCGTCCGCCGTCTGGGAGGCGCGGATCAGGGCGATCACTTCGTCGATGTGATCCAGGGCGATCCGCAGTCCTTCCAGGATATGGGCCCTCTCTTCCGCCTTGCGCAGGTCGAACTGGGTTCTGCGGCGGATCACTTCGATCTGGTGTTCCAGGTAGTGGTGAAGGAGCTCCTTCAGGTTGAGCACCTGGGGCTGCCCGTTCACCAGGGCCAGCATGATCACCCCGAAGCCCGTCTGGAGTGCCGTATGCTTGTACAGGTTGTTCAACACCACCCGGGGGTTGACGTCCCGCCGGAGCTCGATGACGACGCGCATCCCGTTCCGGTCCGATTCATCCCGGAGGTCGGTGATGCCCTCCACCCGCTTTTCCCGGACCAGTTCGGCGATCTTTTCCACCAGCTTGGCTTTGTTGACCTGATAGGGAAGCTCCTCCACGACGATGCGCATCTTGCCGCCGGAGGCCTCTTCAATGCGCGTCTTGGCCCGGACCTGGAGGTTGCCCCGCCCCGTGCGATAAGCCTTCCTGATTCCGTCCGTCCCCAGGATCACCCCGCCGGTGGGGAAATCGGGGCCCTTGATCGATTTCATCAACTCCTCCACCGTCACCTCGGGGTTCTCGATCATCCGGACCAAGCCGTCGATCACTTCCCCGAGGTTGTGCGGAGGAATGTTGGTGGCCATGCCGACGGCGATCCCCGATGCCCCGTTGACGAGAATATTGGGAATGCGGGAGGGAAGCACCAGGGGCTCCTCCAGGCTGCCGTCGTAGTTGGGCCCGAAATCGATGGTTTCCTTCTTGATGTCCCGGAGCATCTCCAGGGCGATGGGCGCAAGCCGCGCTTCGGTGTAACGCATCGCCGCCGGGGAATCGCCGTCGACGGAACCGAAGTTGCCGTGGCCGTCGACCAGCATGTACCGGTAGGAAAAATCCTGGGCCATCCGGACCATCGAGTCATATACCGCCGCATCGCCGTGGGGATGGTAACGGGCCAGAACGTTCCCCACCACGTTGGCCGATTTCTTGTACGGCTTGTCCGGAGTGATCCCCAGTTCAAACATGGAATAAAGAATCCGCCGGTGAACCGGCTTCAGCCCGTCCCGCACGTCGGGGAGGGCGCGGCTGACGATCACGCTCATGGCGTAATCGAGAAAGGAATTGCGCATCTCCTGGCTGATATTTACTTCCTGGATCCGTTCGGTATCTGGCATCGGTTAGTCCCTCCGTCCGTTGATCCGGCCATCCTTCGGCCGCCCGCGGCACCGTCAGACGTCCAGATTGCGCACCTGCCGGGCGTACTCCTGGATAAACTCCCGGCGGGGCTCCACCTTGTCCCCCATCAGCGTTTCAAACACGTGATCGGCGTCGATGGCGTCCTGAAGGCTGACCTGGAGCAAGGTGCGGCTCTCCGGGTCCATCGTCGTCTCCCAGAGCTGGGTGGCGTTCATCTCACCCAACCCCTTGTACCGCTGGATTTCCACTTTTCCCTTGGCCTGCATCTCCTGGACGATCCGCTCCTTCTCCCGGTCGCTGTAAGCATAGCGGATCGTTTTTCCCTGGCTGATCTTGTACAGGGGAGGCTGGGCGATGTAGACATACCCCTCCTCGATCAGGGGACGCATGTACCGGTAAAAGAAGGTGAGGAGCAGGGTGCGGATGTGCGCCCCGTCCACATCGGCGTCGGTCATGATGATCACTTTGTGGTAACGGGCCTTGGCGATGTTGAAATCCTCGCCGATCCCCGTTCCCAGGGCGGTGATGATCGTCCGGATTTCATCGTTGGAAAGGGCCTTGTCGAGACGGGCCTTCTCCACGTTGAGGATCTTTCCCCGGAGGGGGAGGATCGCCTGAAACATCCGGTCGCGCCCCTGTTTGGCCGTCCCGCCCGCGGAATCCCCCTCCACCAGGAACAGTTCGCTGATCTCGGCGTTCCGGGAAGTGCAGTCGGCCAGCTTGCCCGGGAGGGAGCTCACCTCCAGGGCGTTTTTCCGCCGGGTCAGCTCCCGGGCTTTCCGGGCGGCCTCCCGGGCCCGCGCGGCCGTCACGGCCTTGCTGATGATCCGTTTGGCCACGGAGGGGTTTTCCTCCAGAAAGGTGTAGAAGCGGTCGGCGAAGACGGATTCCGTCACGGTCCGCGCTTCGCTGTTCCCCAGCTTGGTCTTGGTCTGTCCCTCAAACTGCGGATCGGGGATCTTGACGCTGATGATCGCCGTCAGACCTTCGCGGACGTCGTCACCGGTCAGGTTGCTGTCGTTGTCCTTCAGGAGATTGTTGCGGCGGGCATAGTCGTTGATCACCCGGGTGAGGGCCGATTTGAAGCCCGCTTCGTGGGTCCCCCCCTCGTAGGTGTGAATGTTGTTGGCGAAGGAATAGATGTTGCTGGCGTAGGAATCGTTGTACTGGAGGGCGATCTCCGCGAAGATGCCGTCCCGTTCCCCCTGGATGTAGATGGGGGGAGCGTGCAGCGTATCCCGGTTTCGGTTCAGGTGCTCCACGAAGGAGATGATCCCGCCGTCGTATTTGAATTCCTGGGATTTTCCCTCTCCCCGCTCGTCGGTCAGGGATATGTACACTCCGCGGTTGAGAAAGGCCAATTCCCGCAGGCGGTTTTGAAGCACCTCATAGTCGTATTCGGTCGTTTCCGTGAAGATTTCCGGATCGGGCTTGAAGGTGACGCGGGTCCCGGTCTCATCGGTGGTGCCCACCACCTGCAGCTCCGTCTCGGGAACCCCCCGCCGGTAACGCTGCCGGTGGATTTTCCCTTCCCGCTTCACCTCCACCTCCAGCCATTCGGAAAGGGCGTTGACGACCGACACGCCCACGCCGTGCAAACCGCCGGAAAAGGTGTACCCGTCGCCGCCGAATTTTCCTCCGGCGTGAAGCGTGGTCATCACCACTTCCACCGCCGGCTTCCCCATTTTCGGGTGGATGCCCACCGGGATGCCGGAACCGTTGTCGGTTACGGTCACGCTGTTGTCCGGATGAATGGTTACCCAGATGGCATCGCACCGACCGGCCAGGGCTTCGTCGATGCTGTTGTCCACCACTTCCCACACCAGGTGGTGAAGGCCGCGGCTGCTGGTGGAGCCGATGTACATCCCCGGCCGCCTTCGAACCGCCTCCAACCCCTCCAACACCTGAATCTGGGTTTCATCATAGTTGGTTCGCTGTACGGTCACCTGCAGTTCACCTACTCTCTGGATTCCTGGTCGCTCCCCGGAAGGCCTTCGGACCGCAATAAGCGGCTTGGCCCTTCATTCGCCCGCTTCATCAGGGTGTGGGACGAAATCGGGGAAGCGTAGACCAACGTATCGGTCACGATGATCGATTTGACATCCCGGGGGGCGATGACCACGTATCGCCCTTCCCGACGTGCCCTGTCCACAAAGGGAAAAATGTGCGGGGATGACGCGTCCAGGATGGCGATCACGTCCCGGGTGCGTATCATCTTGTTCCCGCCTAGGTGAACAAACACCCTCTCACCTCAGTTCCGTAAAGGTTCCCCCTTCCACCCGCCAGATCCGGGCCCGCTCCAGGGTCTCTTTCCCGATGCCCTCCAGGCTGGTCGCGGTGACGAAGGTTTGCACCTTGTCCCGGATCGTTTCCAACAGGTGTGTCTTTCGGTGATCGTCCAACTCGGAAAGAACATCATCCAACAAAAGGATGGGATAATGGCCGATTTCCTGATAAATCAACTCGATTTCCGCCAGCTTGAGCGCCAGCGCCGCTGTCCGCTGCTGCCCCTGGGACCCGTAGGCGAACAGATCGAAACCGTTGACGATGAGCCGCAGGTCGTCCCGATGGGGGCCGAGCAGGGTGTTTCCCCGACGGATTTCCTGTTCCCGGATCCGGGGCAGTTCCCGGCGAAGCTGCTGTTTCCACATCTCCGGGGAGCTCTCTTCGTCGAGGTCGACGGAAGGGGCGTAAAGGACCTTCAGCTCCTCCACCCCCCGGCTGATCGCGGAGTGAATCCGTCCGGCCCGCTCCGAAAGGGAGCGCACGAATTCAAAGCGCTTCCTCCATACCGGAACCGCCGATTCAATCCACTGTTCGTCCAACACCTCGAGCAGCGTCATCTCCGCCTGACCGCGTCCCGACAGCTCTTTCAACAGGCTGTTTCGCTGGGAGACCAGCTGTTTGTAGCGGCTCAGATGATACACGTAAGCGGGGCTGATCTGCCCGATCTCCGTATCGATGAACCGGCGTCGGACCTGCGGGCTTCCCTTGACGATGTCCAGATCCTCCGGTGCGAACAGGACGACGGCCAGGGTTCCGATGTATTCGCTGAGGCGGCGCTGTTCCACCCCGTTGCGGACGACCTGTTTACCCCGTTCCGAAAGACGCACCTCCAGGCGGTGGGAACGCTCTCCCCTCAAGATGCGCACGGCGAGCCGGGCGGTCGGTTGATTCCAGCGGATCAGTTCCCGGTGGGACCTCGCCCGGTGGGATTTGCCCAGCGCCAAAACGTACAGGGATTCCAGCAGGTTGGTTTTCCCCTGGGCGTTGGCGCCGATGAACAGGTGAAGGTCCCCCGGACAGGCGAGGTTCAGCTGCTCGATGTTGCGAAATTGACTCACTTCCAATTCTTCGACGCGCAACCGGCCACCCCTCCCGTCACGAACGAATCACCCGGATGGGCTCGTGTCCGGGAATTTCCACCGTGTCCCCCGGCATGAGCTTTCGGCCGCGGCGCGTCTCCCGCTCCCCGTTGACCTTCACCTCGACGTCGAGCAGGAAAAGTTTTGCCTGTCCCCCGGTCGTGATGATCTCCGCCTTTTTCAGCAATTGTCCCAACTGGATGGTGGGCGTGTTGATCGCAATATTCCGCACGTGGGTCACTCTCCCGCGCTACCGGGTCCGGATCGGAACGATCAGGTGGAGGGAATCGTCGCTGTCCGCCGGCCGGATCGAGAAGGGTGTCATCGGTCCGGTCAGGAGAATCCGGATCTCGTCGCTGTCCACCGCCCGAAGCGCTTCGATCATGTAACGGGCGTTGAAGGAGATGCTCATCGGCTCTCCGCTCACCCGGGCCACCACCTCTTCGGTGACACTTCCCACGTCCTGGGCGGCGGAGCTCACCTCGACGCGTCCGTCGTCGCTTACTACCCATTTTATCACATTATCCCTGCCGTCCCGACTGATTAAGGAAGCCCGATCCACGGATTCCAGCAATTCCTTGGTCGAAAGGACCAGTTCCGTCTTCCCGCCCTTGGGGATCACCCGGTCGGTGTCCGGGTAATTGCCGCTCAAGAGCCGGGTGAAAAACTTCAGGTGCGTCGTCTTGATCAAGAGCTGGTTGTCCGACACGACGATGTCGACCCAACCGGACCGGTCGGCCAGGATTTTCCCCACTTCCGACAAGCTTTTCCCGGGGACGATCACATTGGTCAGGGTCAGGTCTTCCGGGGCCTCCACCTCCGCTTCCCGGCGGGACAGGCGGTGGCTGTCGGTGGCGACGAGGCGCAGTTTGCCTCCTTCCAGCTGCCAGAGGACCCCCATCAGGACTCCCCTCGCCTCGGAGGTGGAGACGGCGAACACCGTCTGCCGAATCATCGTCTGCAGGAGATCGGCCGGAAGGCTGAATTTGCGATCCTCCACAAGCTCCGGAAGCCGGGGATATTCCTCGGGATCCATGGCATTCAGCTGAAACTGGGCCTGGCCGGAGCGGATCGTGGCCACCCGCCGCTCGTCCACTTCCCATTCCACTTCGTCCTCCGGCAACTTGCGGACCAGTTCCCCGATGATGCGTCCGGGGAGAACGGTATTACCCATTCTTTCCAATACAACAATTTCCTTATCCTCTTCGCGCAGGGGCACCTTCACCTGGATGGTCAGATCGGCATTGCTCCCGGTGAAGAGGATGCCCTCTTCGTCTGCCGTCACCTTGATCCCCGTCAAGATGGGGATGGTCGTTCTCGTGGATACCGCCTTGGATACCTGGGAGACCGCGTCCACCAAGGCGGAACGGGCGATGCGGAACTTCATGGGAAACCCTCCTCATTCCCGGATTTTTGTGAAATGTCGAAAAGATGGAATCCCCATCCGATATGAAAGGTCGTTGTCATTTTTTTCGGGGTGGATGCATAGATTATTTATTTTTGTAGCAGCAGAAGAAGTAATAGGCCCTGTGAATGGTGTGGATAACCGGCCCCAAGTCCGCCGGGATAAGGAATTCCTCTGTGGAAAGGGTTGTGCATGGGTTCGTCCGCTTTGTCCACTTTGTCCACATGTAGATTTGTCCGGGATTACCTCCTGTGACGGATCCGCTTTTTCAGCTCTTCGATCTCGTCCTTCAGCTGGGGATCCTTGGCCAGCATGCCGCTGATCTTTTCATGGGCGTGAATCACGGTGGTGTGGTCCCGTCCGCCGAATTGCTCCCCGATCTTCGGCAGGGAGTTGTCGGTCAATTCCCGGCAGAGATACATGGCGATCTGCCTCGGAAAGGCGACGTTTTTGGTCCGCTTCTTCGCTTTCAGATCCTCGATGCTCAAACGGTAAAAGGCGCAGACTTCCTGTTGAATGTCCTGGATGCTGACGGCCCGCTCCCGGTGGTTCGGAACGATGTCCTTCAGGGCCTCCGCGGCCAGTTCCGGGGAGATCGGCTGGTTCATCAGCGCGGAGTAGGCGACGACGCGGATTAGGGCCCCTTCCAGCTCCCGGATGTTGGTGTCGATCCGGTCTGCGATGTAGGCCAGCACTTCACCGGGAATGTCCAGGTTGTCGGCGATCGCTTTCTTGCGCAGAATGGCGAGGCGCGTCTCCAGGTCCGGCGGCTGGATGTCGGTGATCAGTCCCCATTCGAAGCGGGAGCGAAGGCGGTCTTCCAGCGTCGGGATCTCCTTGGGAGGCCGGTCGCTGGAGATGACGATCTGCTTGCTCTCTTCGTGAAGGGTATTAAAGGTATGGAAAAATTCCTCCTGGGTTTGTTCCTTTCCGGCCAAAAACTGAATGTCGTCGATCAACAGGATGTCCACATTCCGGTATTTGTTGCGGAAGTCGACGGTCTTGTTGTCGCGGATGGAATTGATGAATTCGTTGGTGAACTTCTCCGAGGAGATGTAGACCACCCGGCTGTCGGGGTTATGTTCCCGGACATAATGGCCGATGGCGTGCATCAGATGGGTTTTTCCCAGGCCCACCCCGCCGTAGATGAACAGGGGATTGTACGCTTTGGCCGGTGCCTCGGCCACGGCCAGGGAGGCCGCGTGGGCGAAGCGGTTGCCGGAGCCGATGACGAAGCTGTCAAAGGTGTAGCGGGGATTCAGCATCGTCTTCGGGGGTTCTTCGGTCACGGCGGGTTTTCGTTCCGGGACGGGAACCCTTTGTTCCGCACCTTTTTCCACAGGGGGAGCGTTGACGATCCGGACCTCGATGTCCTTTCCGGTGATCTCCGTCAGGGTGTCCCGGATCAGATCGACGTAATGGGAGGCCAGCCAGTCGCGGGTAAAATCGTTGGGTGCGGAGATCACCAGGGTTTCATCGTAATAATCGACGGCTTTTGTGGACATCAGCCACGTCTCAAAACTGGGCTTGCTCAGCTTCCCCCGGATCGATTCCAGGGCCTGTGACCACAGCTCCTGGATGGACGTGTCCACATGGGCAACCTCCTTTCGGGCATGTCAACAGAATTATTCACAGGATAAGGGCGGCCGAATCGAAGAGTAAAAGAAAGCGGCGGTGTTTTCCACACCGTCCACAGGGTGTCGGAGGGAATCATCCACAAGATCCTGTGGATTTCCACACGATTATCCACAAGACGTGGATAAAGGAGGAATCTCTCGAAGTTATCCACTGGGGAAAACATAAACATGATACCAAATGATTCTAGTAATGACAATGGGATTTAAGACATTTATCCACAGTCCACAGGGCCTGGGAATCCCCTCGTCCACAGGGAGGGGATGTGTGGACAAGCGGGGGATGGCTTGGGGATTCCCCGGAATCGGCCGGTCAAATTTATCCACATGTGGATTTCCCGCCATTCCTTGACAACCTTCTTTTTGGACCGATATAATTAGAAAGACTGTCATCCTGTCGCCGGATGTTCATGGCGGAAACAGACGGAGAAGGGAGGGTACCGGGTTTTTGGGAGCGACCTTCGGGGCTTGGCCCGCGGTCGCCCACCGGAAGCGATATGAAGCGAACCTATCAACCGAGCAGGCGGAAGCGGAAGAACGTGCATGGCTTCCGTAAGCGGATGAGCACGAAAAACGGACGCAAAGTGCTTCGAAACCGCCGGCGCAAGGGCAGAAAAGTGTTGTCCGCTTAAGGCCACCGCCATGCAGCGTGGCCTTTTTTCCTATTTCCGGGACGAAAAGGGTTTATTTTTGGGACAATCCGCTCCATACTGAAATTTGAGAGGCTTTCAGGTTCCGGAAGGAGGGGCGCCCTTGCAACGGGAACACCGTCTGAGGCGGAGGAACGATTTCCGACGGGTGTTCCGCGCCGGTTCCTCGACGGCCAACCGTCAATTTGTCGTGTACAAATTGAAGCGGTTTGACGATGGACCGGTCCGGATCGGCATATCCGTCAGCCGCAAGGTGGGAAAGGCGGTCACGCGAAACCGGGTGAAGCGGTTGGTGAAGGAGGTCCTTCGCCAGAGGATCGAATCGCTGCCCGAGGGAACGGACCTGGTCATCATCGCCCGCGCTCCTGCCGCAACCATGGATTACCATCAGGTGGAATCCAGTTTGCGCCACGTGATGTCCAAAGGAAAATTGCTCAGGCAGAACGAAGAGAAGAAGAGGGGAAGGTCGCGATGAAGGCCATCGCTTTGGGGGCCATCCGTTTCTACCGCCGATTCATCTCCCCCCTGAAACCGCCGTCTTGTCGGTTCTACCCCACCTGTTCCGAGTACGGTTTGACGGCGATTTCCCGTTACGGCGTGCTGCGCGGCGGGTGGCTCACGGTGAAGCGGATAGCCAAGTGCCATCCCTTTCATCCGGGAGGCTATGATCCGGTTCCCTGAGGCCGGCTGTCGGCCGTCATACATATTCACCGGCTTTCGCAGAAGCAGCCGAACCTTTCCAGTCGGAACCGTTAAGGAGGCGTTTTTATTGCAGAAACGTCGCAGCAGAAAATGGATCGGGCTCTTGCTTCTGGTCGCGGCGCTCGGCGCCCTGGCCGGTTGCGCGCCGGATCCTTCGCAGTTCAAACCGGTTGATCCGAACGGCGGCATCTGGGACAGATTTTTTGTCTATCCCTTGACCGTCGCGTTGGATGCTTTCAATGAACTGATCGGCAGTTACGGTCTTTCCATTCTGGTGGTTACGGTAATCATCCGTTTGCTCCTTCTCCCCTTGACCATCAAGCAGATGAAGAGCTCCAAGGCGATGCAGGCCCTGCAGCCGGAGCTGAAGAGGCTTCAGGAGAAGTACCGGAACAATCAGCAAAAGCTGCAGGAAGAGACGATGAAGCTCTTCCAGAAACACAACGTCAACCCCATGTCCGGGTGCCTTCCGCTCCTGATCCAGTTGCCCGTCCTGATCGCGTTCTACCAGTCGATCATGCGCAATCAGCACATCGCCGAATCGGACTTTCTGTGGATGCAGCTCGGCCAGCCCGATCCCTGGATTGTGCTGCCCGTCCTGGCGGCGGTGACCACCTACCTGCAGTCCATCGCCACGGGGATGGGGGACAATCCGCAGACACGGGTGATGTTGTTCGTGATGCCGATCATGATCTTCGTCCTGGCCTACCAGTTTCCGGCGGCTCTGTCTTTGTACTGGGTGTACAGCAACCTGTTCTCCATGGTTCAGTATTACTTCCTGAGCGACAAATACCGTGCGAAAAAACAGGAGGGTTGACCGGGTGAACAAGGTGATTGTTTCGGCGAAAACCGTGGAGGAGGCGGTGGAGGAAGCCCTCGGCCGCCTCAAGGCCACCCGGGACCAGGTGCGGGTTTCGGTGCTCGAGGAGCCCCGCAGGGGATGGTTTGGTCTGTTCGGGGCCCGTCCGGCAAAGGTGGAGGTGGAGCGGATCGCTACCCCGGTGAACCCGGTGGAGCAGGGGTTGCGCTTTCTGAAGGAGGTGCTCTCCACCATGGGGCTTTCCGTGGAGGTGGAGGTGCGGGAGGAGCCCGAGGCCGTCACTTTCGACCTGCGCGGGGATCAGTTGGGACTGATCATCGGCCGGCGCGGACAAACCTTGGACGCACTGCAGTATCTGGTCAACATCGTGGCAAACCGCGGCGCCGAAACGCGGCATCGATTCATTCTGGATGCGGGGGGTTTTCGGGAACGGCGGAGGAAAACCCTCCAGGATCTGGCGGATCGGCTGGCCCGTCAGGTGCTTCGGACCGGCAAGGAAGTGAAGCTGGAGCCGATGAGTCCTGCGGACAGGAAAGTGATTCACACCCGAATTCAGACGGTGGAGGGGCTCACCACTTACAGCGAAGGGGAGGAGCCCGATCGCCGCGTCATCATTGCTCCGGAAAAATAGGGGCGCATACGGTGAGAGGCTCTCCTCGGGAGGGCGTTTTTTGTTTATGGAGGCGGTTTTCATTTCCAACGGCGGTATGCTATGATGAAAATTCAGGATATCCTATGCATGTGCAATTTCGGAGAGATGCCGGAGGGGCATCCGGGGTGATCGACAATGGAAAATGATACGATTGCGGCCATTTCCACGCCGGTCGGCGAGGGAGGAATCGCCGTCATCCGGGTGAGCGGACCGGAGGCGGTGGAGGTGGTCGATCGGGTATATAAAGGGAAACGTTCCTTGACCGAAGTGGACACCCATACGGTTCACTACGGCCATATTCTCCATCCGGAGACGAAAGAGGTCCTCGACGAGGTGCTGGTTACCGTCATGCGGGCTCCGCGCACTTTCACCCGGGAGGACGTGGTGGAGGTGAGCTGCCACGGCGGGGTGGTACCGGTGCAGAAGGTGCTGAAATCGCTCCTGACGGCGGGAGCCCGGTTGGCCGAGCCGGGGGAGTTCACCAAACGGGCCTTTCTGAACGGTCGGATCGACCTGTCCCAGGCGGAGGCGGTCATCGACCTGATCCGTTCCAAGACGGACCGGGCCGCCCGCGTGGCGATGGATCAGGCACGGGGCCGCCTTTCCCGGCTGATCCGGAGGCTCAGACAGGAGATCCTGGAAACCCTGGCCCACCTGGCGGTCAACGTGGATTATCCGGAATATGATGCGGAAGAGCTGACCGGGAAGATGCTCCTCTCCCGCTGCCGCAAGATCGAAGGGGAGATCGTCCGCCTGCTGGACACCGCGCGGCAGGGGAAAATCCTGCGTGACGGAATCGCCACCGTCATCGTCGGCCGGCCCAATGTGGGCAAGTCTTCCCTGCTGAATGCCCTGGTCCAGGAGAACAAGGCGATCGTGACCGACATTCCCGGGACCACCCGGGATGTGATCGAGGAATATGTGAACGTCCGGGGGATCCCGCTCCGTCTGGTGGACACCGCCGGCATCCGCGAAACCGAGGACGTGGTGGAGCGGATCGGCGTAGAGCGTTCCCGCCGGGCCCTCGAACAGGCGGACCTGGTGCTGCTCATGCTCAATTATGCGGAACCGCTGACGGAGGATGACCGGAAGCTGCTGGAAGCCCTGCGCTTACACACGGCGATCGTGGTGGTGAATAAGACGGACCTGGAGGGGCGGCTCGATCTGGAGGAAGTGCGCCGCCTGATCGGTGACACTCCCCTCGTCACCCTCTCCCTGAAGGAGGAGCGGGGTCTCGACCGGCTGGAGGAGGCGATCGGCGAGCTTTTCTTCGCCGGCAGGGTGGAGGGGACGGATGCCACGTACGTGAGCAACGTGCGCCACATCCACCTCCTGGAGCAGGCCCTCGGCAACGTCCGGGACGCCATCGCCGGAATCGAGGGGAACATCCCCCTCGACATGGTGGAGATCGACCTGAAAAACGCCTGGCAGCACCTGGGGGAGATCATCGGCGAGGCGGTGGCCGAGGATTTGATCGATCAGATCTTTTCCCAATTCTGTCTGGGGAAATGAGCGAAGCAATCCCGAAAGAAGGGGCGGGAAGGCTGCGACTTTACCCGATCTTTCAAAAAGGGGGGAGAAGAAGATGGGTTATCGGGCCGGAGAATACGATGTGATCGTCATCGGCGCGGGCCATGCCGGGTGTGAAGCGGCGCTGGCCGCGGCGCGGATGGGTTGCCGTACGCTGCTGCTCACCCTGAGTCTGGACACCATCGCCTACATGCCCTGCAATCCTTCGATCGGAGGTCCCGCCAAGGGGCACGTGGTCCGGGAGATCGATGCCCTGGGCGGGGAAATGGGGAGAAACATCGACAAGACCCATATCCAGATGCGGATGCTCAACACCGGCAAGGGGCCAGCCGTCTACGCCCTGCGGGCCCAGGCGGACAAGGTGAAGTATCAGCAGGAGATGAAAAGGACCCTGGAGGCGGAGCCCAATCTGGATCTCCATCAGGCGATGGTGGAGAAGTTGATCGTCGAGGACGGGGAGTGCCGAGGGGTGATCACCCGGACCGGCGCCGAATACCGTTCGCGGGCGGTGGTGCTCACGACGGGAACCTATCTGCGCGGGAAGATCTTTATCGGTGATCTTTCCTACGAGAGCGGTCCGAACAACCAGCAGCCCTCCATCAATCTGTCCTACAACCTGATGGATCTGGGCTTCGAGATGGTCCGCTTCAAGACGGGGACCCCTCCCCGGGTGAACAAGCTGACCATCGACACCGACAAGATGGAGATCCAGCCGGGGGATGAGGAGCCCCGGGCCTTCTCCTTTGAGACCACCGAGTACATCACCGATCAGCTTCCCTGCTGGTTGACCTACACGAATGAACGCACCCATGAGGCCATCCGCCGCAATCTGCACCGGGCGCCGATGTACTCCGGAATGATCGAGGGGCGGGGGCCCCGCTACTGCCCCTCCATCGAGGACAAGATCGTCCGCTTTGCCGACAAGGCCCGCCACCAGATCTTCCTGGAACCGGAGGGACGGGACACCCTGGAGATGTATGTGCAGGGGCTGTCCACCAGCTTGCCGGAGGATGTGCAGCGGGAGATCCTGCGGACGATCGAGGGCATGGAAAAGGTGGAGATGATGCGCACCGGATATGCCATAGAATATGACGCCATCGTCCCCACCCAGCTGTGGCCCAGCCTGGAGACGAAACTGGTGGCGAACCTGTTCACGGCGGGGCAGATCAACGGCACCTCCGGCTACGAGGAAGCCGCCGGCCAGGGGATCATGGCCGGGATCAACGCCGCCCGGAAGGTGCAGGGGAAGGAGCCGGTGATCCTCGACCGCTCCCAGGCCTATATCGGCGTGATGATCGACGATCTGGTGACCAAGGGGACGGAAGAGCCCTACCGTCTCCTCACCTCCCGTGCGGAATACCGCCTGCTCCTCCGCCATGACAATGCGGATCTCCGTTTGACGGAGCTGGGCTATGAAATCGGATTGATTCCCGAGGAGCGGTACCGCCGGTTTGTCGCCAAAAAAGAGGCCATCGAGCGGGAGATCGCCCGACTGAGGGAGACGAGGGTGAAGCCGACCCCCGAGATCCAGCGGATCCTGCGGGATGCCGGATCCAGCGAACTGACCAACGCCATGGATTTGGCCCAGTTGATCAAACGGCCCGAGTTGGGGTACCGGGAGATCAGCCTGATCGCTCCGCCGCCGCAGCCGCTTTCTCCGGAGGTGGCGGAACAGGTGGAGATCCAGCTGAAGTATGAGGGGTATATCCGGAAGTCGCTGCAGCAGGTGGAAAAGATGAAGAAGATGGAGGACAAGAAGATCCCCTCGTGGGTGGACTATGACAAGATCCAGGGAATCTCCTCGGAGTCCCGGGAAAAGCTGAAAAAGGTGCGCCCCTTGTCTATCGGCCAGGCGTCGCGCATCTCCGGTGTGAATCCCGCGGACATCTCGATTCTGATGGTGCACATCGAACAGGGCGGCAAGTCCTTCGCCAAGGCGTGAAGCGCGAGCACCGGGCCGCGGAGGGGTCCCTTGAACGGGACGTCCTCCCGGGTCCGGTTTTATTTCTGCCGTTCGTGAAGGAGGATCTGATGGTGGATATCCGGGAGCGGTTTTTGGATCATGTGAAAAACTTGGGATGGGAACTCTCCCCCGGGCAGTTGGAGCAGTTTGACCGCTACATGAAGCTGCTGGTATCGAGGAACCGGAGCGTGAATCTGACGGCTCTCACCGAAGAAAGGGATGTCTATATCAAGCATTTTTTCGATTCCCTCACGGTGGTGAAGCAGGTGCCGATGGACAAGGTCGAAGCGTTGATCGATGTGGGGACGGGAGCGGGTTTTCCCGGCCTTCCGCTGAAGATCCTCTTTCCCGACCTACGGGTTGTCCTGTTGGATTCCCTGCGAAAGCGGGTCGATTTTTTGAAGGATGTGATTCGGGAGCTGGAGCTGGACCGGACGGAGGCGATCCACGGCCGGGCCGAGGAGATCGCGCGGGAAAAGGAGTTCCGGGAGCGGTTCGATGTGGCCGTGGCGCGGGCGGTGGCTCGTCTCCCGGTTTTGGCCGAATTCTGCCTGCCCTTCGTGCGGGTCGGCGGTTGGTTCGTGGCGATGAAGGGCCCGGAGGCGGAAAAGGAACTGGAAGAGGCGGGGGGAGCCCTGCAAAAATTGGGGGGCGGTGAGGTGCATCAGGAGGCCCTGTCCCTTCCCGAGGGGATGGGGGAAAGAAGGTTGTTGAGCCTCAGAAAGCAATCGCCTACACCGTCCGCTTATCCGCGCCGTCCGGGGATTCCGGCGAAAAACCCACTTCGCTGATCCGGACGGCGATCCGAAAAGAGGGGGCCGATTCATTTCCCGGGAAATGAATCGGCCCCTGTTGGTTCAACCCAGGTTGTTGATCAGATTTCGCAGGCCCCGGAGGGCGATCTTCCTCTTTTCCGAGGCGTCCAGCGATGATTTGTTTTCTTTTCCTTTGGAGAAGGGCATGATGTCTTCCCATGCGTTGTAACCGTAGGGATCTTCCAGCTGGATCGCATCCTTCTTCAAGGGTGCGCTGCTGGACTGTTCCAGTATCATCCGGGCCTGTTCCCTTTCGATGAAGGAGACTTTCTTCTTCTCCCGTTCCGAATCGACATCCGCCTGTTGGTTTCCCTGCCGGCCCGCATCCATCCGTTCGGATTCCGTCCGCTGTTCCGTCCGCTGCTCGTAAGGAGCGGCCTTCGGAGACGGGGAAGGGGATGGATGACCTTCGTCTTCCGTCGATTTTTTCTTTGCCGCACCCTCGTCGGCAAGCCTCATCTTCACCGCCTTGGGTTGTCCCTTCGAACCGGTTTCCCTTCGTGCGGTCGCCGATTTGCCCCCTTTGGAATCCTCCCACACCAGGGCCTGAAACCGGCTTTTGGCCGGCTTTTTCTCTTGGACCGGGCCTTCCCTGTGGATCAGGGGATGCACTTTGGCGGCGCCGTCGCTGCGCTGTTTTTTTCGGCGCGTTCGGTCCATGGGGATGAGGGATTCCGAGAGCCCCTTCGCATCCTTGGAAGTGGGGAGAAGGATGGGAGAGGCAGGCTTGGCGGTTGTTGCGGATTCCCTTTTGGGCTCTTCCGTCCTTTCTTCTCGCTCTTCTTTCCGTCGAGGCTGCGGGGGGATTTGAACCGGTTTTTCCCGGCCGTTGGGCCGGTCCAGCAGCTTCCTTCTCAGGTAATTGTTCCTCTGTTGATAAATGGAGGATCGGGTTTTTTGAGCGGTTGGCTCGGGTTCCGTATTTAAGGCGGCGGAGGCGTCTTCCTTTTCATCCGGTTCCGGATGGTGGCCGTTTCGGCGGAGCAACTTTTCGCGGATTCGCATCTCCCGTTCCCGCAGGCTTCTGTTCTGTCCGGAAGGGGTATTGGGTTCACCGATCTGCAACACCGCGGGAGAATCGGGGGCGGAAAGACGATGGCTCCGCTGGACCTGCGCTTGGAGGACATATACGGAAGTTTCCCGGTCCGGCTGGTTGAGGGTGGTTTGGATGGTGACCGTCGACTGTCTTTTCTCTCTCCCGTTTTCGTCACCGGAGGGGATGAAGGCCTGAATCAGTTCCTGTTTTAACGGAGACTCGTCGGAGGTGCTCCACATCATTGAAGCGATGGTTCCCGGGGAGAGGGAGATCAACAGGGTGGAGCACCCTTCACGGGTGGCAGCCAATGCAGTTTCGCGTCCCGAACGGCCAGAGCCAATGACGATGACGTCAAATTCTCCACCTGTAAGCTGCACAGTCGTCCCTCCTTCGCAATGAAATTCCCCGCCGGGTCCGGGCAAGAAAAATCGGTGACGCTGCGGAAACGTTCAGGCCTGCGGGGAACGTCGTTTTTCGCGCAGGCCGAAACAAAGCCGAAGAAGGCGCGACGACGGCCTTGTTGATTTCCGCAGCCATCTCCGGGCACCGAACCATGATGGGGAACCATGTTCCCCGGGAACACGAGATGAACCGGCCAGGGATCGGATCTTACAGCTCTTGAGGCGGTTTCGGAATCCCCCGGAGGGGATCACCGGGGGATCCGCTTGCCTTTTGTCGGCGGCTGGACGGAATCACTTTTTGTCCGCTTCCTCTTTCTTTTCGGGAACGGTGAATTCCTCCTGGATGGCGGCGGCCACTTCCTGCTCGCTCTTGACCGGAACCGATTTGGACTTGGATTGGGAGAATTTGCACAGTCCGAAAGCGTTGGCAAACTGCGCTTCGATTCCGTAATCCTCCGCAAAGATCAGTTTATCTCCGAAGCGTTCGCGGTAATAGGGCTTGAAGGGGATGGAGGCGCCGCCGGTCAGGATGATGTAGGTGATGTCGTCCGCATAATCGAGGCGCTGCCACACCTCATCCACCATCGCCTGCCCCACTTCCTGGATGCAGCTCTGGACAATCTCCGACACGTTGTACACTTTTCCTTTAAAGCTGATTTCCCCCGAATGGATGACCCGGTTCAGGCTCCATACCTGATACTCCTTGCCGGTCTTGTCGGGGTCGATTTCCCGGGTGAACTCCAGCAGCCGCTTGGACAAGAGCTGATAGACGCTCAACATGGCGTGGCGAGAGGAGAAGCTCTGCCGCTTGATGATCGTCTCCCCGTGAAGGGTTTCCACATCGGAGGTTCCGAACCCGAGATCGTTGATGCTCACCTTTTGGATGAACAGATCCTCGTTGAGGAGTTGTCCGTCCCGGTCGAGGGCGATGTGGAAAAGGGTGGCCATCGGTTGGCTGATGACGTACAGGTTTTCCCGTTTGATTTCAAATTCGATCTTTCTGTAGGGAAGGTTCCCCTGCTTGACCTCAAAGCTGTGTTTGCCGATCAGGCGGCGTTTCAATTCTTCCTTGTAGTCGATGTAGCTGTCCGTGGGAAGGGCGACGGATACGATCGGCTCCTTGCTTCCCTGGAGCATCAGTCCGGTGCTGACGCGGAACATGATCAGGTATTCCTGTTCGCGGAACCAAGTGGGACTGAACAGTCGGCGTTCATGGGAATCAAACAGCTCGTCGTCTCCGGATTGCTCGATGGCCAGTTTCCCTACGAACCACTCCCGATCCCCTTCGGTCTCCCGGTACATGATGTTGTGGGGATCGTTATTGTAAGTGATCTCTCCCACCCGATTGGGAACGACCATGTTGCGAATAAAAAGCTTGTAAAATTTGTCGCCGTGCCGGCATACCACTTTGGTGCCGTAGTACCCCTGGTCGTTTCCTATGTAGACAGGTGTGATCATTTTGTCATTTCCCCCCATACCTCGCTGTTGATCAGCCATCTCTTAAAATGATTCTATCAGCCCTTGTGGATAAGGGTCAACAAAAAATGACTTGATGCGACAAAACAAAAAGGCCCTGGAAAAGGGCCCTTTTTTGCGGCTTCTTATTTTCCATATAAAAAATTTTTAAGAAAACAGGAAGTCAAGGACAAAAACAAAACACCTGTTCGGGAAACAGGTGCCCGAACGGTCACAAGGAGATCCGGGCCTTTCTCTTTTGAAAATCGGTCTTGGGGTAATAGGTGTCGGCCACGAGGACATTGGGCCCCGTGCAGCGGGCGGCGGGGCAGTAGCAATGCAGGCGTCCGGCGGCGGGATGTTGAAGCCAGCGGTCAAAGGCGTCGCTCAAGCGATCCCTCCGGATGTTTCCCAGGGGAGGAATGTCGCCGAAGTCGGTGACGATGATATCCCCGGTGAAGATGTTGACATTGAGCCGGTTTCGTCCGTCCGGGTCGTGCCGGACGGTCACGCCTTCCTCCCGGTGGAGCTCCCGCCACAATTCGAGATCTTCCTCCCGGCTGCTGCAGGGGTAGAAGGGAAGGGTCCCGAACAGGATCCAGACGCCCGGAATCCGGGCCCTCAGCAATCTGCGGACCGCTTTCCGATACTCATCCAGGGAAATCAGCTCCATATCCCGGGCGAAGTCGCTGGGATACAGGGGATGCACTTCGTGCCGAAGACATCCCATCGATGCCACGTCCCGGTGAATCGACTCAATGTGTGGGACGGTAAAGGGGCTGAGGAAGGTTTCGGCGGAGACGAACACCCCCGCTTTGGAAAGGGTTTTTGCATTCTCCACCATCTGAATAAACAACTTTTCCGCAGCGGCGGAGGAAACGTCCCGTTGGTGCTTGGCGAAGGCGATCCGGTGAAAATCCGAGGCATCCCTGTAGTTGTAGGAGATATGGAGCACGTCCACATCCTCCACCCATTCCTCGTACCGGGAGAGGGGGAGGGTCAGGTTGGAGTTGAGTTGGGTGTAGAGACCCCGTTCCCGAGCGTAGCGAAGAAGCGGCCGGATGACATCCCTGACTGTTTTCGGGCTGAAAACGGGTTCCCCGCCGGTGATGCTGAGGGTTTGCAGGGTTTCCACTTCCTCCAGGCGGCGGATCAGCTGTTCGACGGGGATCGGGTCTCCCTCCACCTCGGAGAGCATTTCCCCGACGGCGCAATGTTCACAGCGAAGATTGCAGAGATGGGTGACGGTGAATTCCACGCTGGTCAGTTCGTAACCCCCCTTGGCGCTGCGGGTGTACCAGGGATCCCAAGGGTCCCATTCGGGGGAGAGGGGGCGCTTGTTTGTCTTTTGCTCCATGATGGGGTTCATGGTTCCACCTCCTGGTTGTTGGGGGAACGGGATCTGCCGGAATCAAACCGGATTCCATCGTATCATATCCGACCTCTTCAAGACTTGCAAGAAAGGAATGGGCCGGCAAGGATGCGTTCCCCGGGGATTGCTGCGCCTCATTCTATCCTATGCGCCCTGATGAGGGTTTTCCCGAACCGGGAAATTCGGGGATTGTTCAAATTTGCAGGCTGAATCGGGTTCCGGCGGAAACACCGGCTTTTCGGCTTCCTCCCCGGATGTTCCACGTGAAACATTCCGCCTTGGATTCTATTTAAAGGGAAGGTAGCTTCCGGTACAATGATGAATATAGGACTATATGGCAGCGGATAGATTTGAATCAGGTGGTGTCCGATGCGATGAAAGAGCCGTTGGCACGTTTTTTCGGGTTGGCGGAGAAAGAGGAACAGGAGGTGGTTCGACGGATTCCGGTGGATTCCGTGGTTCCCAATCCGTATCAGCCGCGGACGGTCTTTGATGATGACCGGATCGAGGAGTTGTGTCACACGATCCGGACCCACGGGCTCATCCAGCCGATCGTCGTGAGGAAGCGGGAAGGGGGATACGAGCTGATCGCGGGTGAACGGAGGCTCCGAGCCGCCAAAAAATTGGGGATGAAGCGGATCCCGGCGGTGATCCGGCAGATGTCCGACACGGAGGCGGCATCGGCGGCGCTGATTGAAAACCTGCAGAGGGAAGGGCTGACGGCGATCGAAGAGGCGGTCGCCTATCAGAAGCTGATCAAACTCCACGGATTGACCCAGGAAAGCCTGGCCCAACGGCTGGGAAAAAGTCAATCCACCATTGCCAACAAACTTCGTTTGCTCACCTTGCCGAAAGAAATCCAGCAGGCGCTGATGGAGCGGAAGATCACGGAACGGCACGCCCGGGCCTTTCTCTCCCTGAGGAATCCGGAAGATCAAATCCGGCTGTTGGAAGAGATCCTGGAAAAGGGATTGAATGTGAAACAGACGGAGGAAAGGGTGCGCCGGCTGTTGGAGAAAAAACCCGCCCAGCAGAAGGCGCGCCGCAAATCCGTTTCCCGCGATGTTCGGATCGCCCTTAACACGATCCGTCAATCCGTGGACATGGTCCAGAAATCGGGATTGGACGTCGTCACCGATGAACGGGACAAGGGGAATTATTATGAGGTGGTCATTCGGATTCCGAAATAGAAGGGGAGTTCGAAGGACGAGGTCATAGGGATGTCAACGGGAGAGTTGCGGAGGACATGCTTTGTCTCCACCGCCCGAAGGATGCGGCGCTCGGTTCAGAAATACGGTCAAAGGGGCTTTCCCCGAGGACGGCTCGGACAGGATACGGGGAAGATACGGCGTTGCTGCGGAGGTTTTCCGGTGACGGCCGGATTCTCCGGTGATTTTATCAGAGAGAGAAGAGGTGACAAGAGTGGGAAAAGTGATCGCGATCGCCAACCAGAAGGGCGGAGTCGGAAAAACGACCACATCCATCAATCTTGCGGCTGGTCTGGCCATGGAGGGGAGAAAGGTGTTGGTGGTGGACAGCGACCCCCAGGGAAACACGACCAGCGGATTTGGAATCAACAAAGCGGACGTGAAACAGTGCATTTATGATGTGATGATCAACGAGGTGCCCATCACCGATGTCATCGTGCGGACGGGGCTTGAGAACCTGGATCTGGTCCCCGCCACCATCCAGTTGGCCGGCGCGGAGATCGAACTGGTTCAGGTGATATCCCGCGAACATCGCCTGAAGCGCTCTCTGCAGGCGATCATCGACCGTTATGATTATCTGCTGATCGATTGCCCGCCTTCTCTGGGAGTGCTGACCGTCAATTCCCTGACCGCGGCAGATTCCGTCTTGATTCCCATCCAGTGCGAATTTTACGCCCTGGAGGGGTTGGGGCAGCTGCTCAACACGATCCGCATCGTGCAGAAACATCTGAACAAGCGGCTGGAGATCGAGGGCGTTCTCTTGACGATGTTTGATGCCCGTACCAATCTGTCCGTTCAGGTGATGGAAGAGGTGAAAAAGTACTTCCAAAACAAGGTGTACAGGACGGTGATTCCCCGCAACGTCCGGTTGAGCGAGGCGCCCAGCCACGGCATGCCGATTCTCCTCTACGATCCCCGCTCCCGCGGAGCGGAGTGCTACATCGAATTGGCGAAGGAAGTGATTCGAAATGGGTAGCAAACGGTTGGGAAAAGGGCTTGGGGCACTTCTTCCCTCGGTCGATGTCACGGAAGACGACGTCGTCAATGAGGTGGACATCTCCGAACTTCGGGCGAATCCTTATCAGCCCAGGAAACAGTTTGATCCCGACTCCCTGGAGGAGCTGGCGGAGTCGATCAAGGAGCACGGAATCATTCAGCCGCTGGTCGTCCGGAAAAGCATTCACGGATACGAGATCGTGGCAGGCGAACGCCGTTTTCGCGCCGGGAAAAAGGCGGGCCTGACCAAGGTCCCGGTGGTGATCCGGGATTTTACCGACGAACAGATGATGGAGATCGCCCTGATCGAAAATCTGCAGCGGGAAGATCTCAATCCGATGGAGATCGCCAACGCCTATAAGAAGCTGATGGATCACTTCTCGATGACCCAGGAGGAACTGGCCGCCCGGGTCGGGAAAAGCCGCCCCCATGTCGCCAATTTCCTGCGCCTGCTGCAACTCCCCTCGGCGATCCAGGAGGATGTTTCACGTGGAACACTCTCGATGGGACATGCCCGGGCGCTGCTCGGGGTGAAGGAACCGGATGTTCAGATGAAGCTGGCGGAGAAGGTGAAAAGGGAAGGAGCCAGCGTTCGGCAGCTGGAGGAGTGGATTCAACAGATCAATCAAAACGGCATCAAGAAGAAGCCGAAGAAAGTGGAGAAGGTGGAGCCGCAGATCAAGCGGTACGAGGAGATGCTCCAGGAAACCTTCAACACGCCGGTTCGGATCCGCCACGGAAAGCGGAAGGGGAAGATCGAAATCGAATACTTTTCGCAAAGTGAGCTGGAGCGGCTCGTCGAATTGCTCCAGCGGGACCGGTTGATCGGCGGTTGAATTCGGGACGGATGAAATCTGGGATGTCCGTGGGCATCGTTGGAAAAATGGTTGCAAAAGTGGTGAACCGACGTGATCTACTTGGACAATGCAGCTTCGACGTGGCCGAAGCCGGAGAGCGTCATTCAGGCGGTGAAAAGATGCCTGGAGGAGGCGGGTGCCAATCCGGGACGGTCCGGCCACCGGTTGGCGGCGCAGGCGTCGCGCATCCTGGTGGACGCCCGCCGGGAATTGTCCGCCCTGTTCGGGATTCGCGATCCCGACAACGTCTTTTTTTTCGCCAATGCCACTCAGGCGATTAATCAGGCCCTCAAGGGCTTTCTGCAGCCGGGGGACCACGTGGTCACCACCGGATGGGAGCACAACGCCGTGGCCCGTCCCCTGGAGGCGCTGAAACGGGAACGGGGGATCACCGTGACGGTGGTCCCCGCTTCGCCCGACGGATCGGTGGATCCGGCGCAGGTGGAACGGGCGATTCAGCCGAACACCCGCCTCATCGCGGCGACCCACGGATCCAACGTGACCGGAGCCGTGATGCCGGTGGAGGAGATCGGCGCCATCGCCCGGAGGAGGGGTGTCCGCTTCCTGGTGGATGCCGCCCAGACCGCCGGAAACCTGCCCATCGATGTGGAGGCGATGGGGATCGACATGCTCGCATTTCCCGGGCACAAGGGGTTGTACGGACCCCAGGGAACGGGAGGGTTGTACGCGGCCCCCGACCTCCCCTTAGTCCCCCTGATTCAGGGGGGGACCGGGAGTCGTTCGGAAAAGCTGGAGCAACCCGACGATCGGCCGGAGGGGTTCGAAGGCGGGACGCCCAACACACCGGGAATCGCCGGTCTTGCGGCGGGTGTCCGATTCGTCCGGGAAACGGGAGTTGGGGAGATCCACCGGAAGGAGACGCACTTGGCCGAAACCGTCCGTTCCGCCCTGTCCGAAATGGAGGGGGTTGAGGTGTATACGCCCCGCGGTCCCCGGTTGCCGGTGGTGGCCTTCAACCTCATCGGACTGGACAGCCAGGAGGTGGCGGCCATCCTGGACTCCCATTACGGCATTGCCGTGCGCGCCGGATATCACTGCGCCGCTCTCGCCCACAAGAGCCTCGGCACGGAAGGGACGGGAGCCGTCCGGGCCAGTTTCGGATACTTCAACGAAGAAAAGGACGCGGAAGCATTGATGGCGGCAATCGGAGAGATCAGGAAATCCTTCAATTGGCAGGGGGAATAATGGGAGGTAGAACCGATCATGGCTCTGTTGGGAACCGTGGTAAACGCCTTCGCAGTGGTCCTTGGCTCCCTATTGGGGTTAATCCTGCCCCGGCTCCGGGAGGAAATGAGAACGCAGGTGATGCAGGGCGTCGGATTGGTGGTGACGGTGATGGGGCTTTCCATGGCGATGCGTTCCGAGAACATCATCGTCATCCTTGTTTCCCTGGTGCTGGGAGGAGTCGTCGGCGGCTGGCTGCACCTTGACGAACAGCTGAAACGATTCGGCCGGTGGATGGAGGAGCGATTTGGCAACAAGGAGGGGTTCGCCTCCGGATTCATCACCGCAACGCTGGTGTTCTGCGTCGGTCCGATGGCCGTTTTGGGCGCCTTGGCCGGAGGATTGAAGGGCGAACACGAGTTGCTGTTCACCAAAGCGATGTTGGACGGATTCACCGCCATCATCTTCACATCCTCCCTGGGTGTGGGCGTTCTCTTTTCCGCCGTCCCCATTTTTCTCTATCAGGGAGTGATCGCCCTGTCCGCCGAGTGGATCATCCGGTTGTTTCAGGGACCTCTTTTGGATCGGATTCTGGAGGATCTGACCGCCGTCGGCGGGATCATGATCATCGCCATCGGGCTCAACCTGCTGAACCTGACCCGCATCCGCGTGGCCGACTGGCTGCCCGCTCTGCCCGTCGCAGTGGTCGCCGCTGCCGTCTATGACGCGATACCGTTCTTGTAACAGTCAAGGAGTCGCAGAAAAACGGCTGGGAGAACATCGCGAGGATCGCGGGAAGCTCAACCGTCCACCGCATCCCGGTGGCCGTGGGGTCTTCCTCTTCCTGCGATTCGTCGAGAAAGGGGAAAATCGCGTGCGGTATTTCATCGTCAACAGGGTGTCCGGAAACGGCCGCGGCCTTGCCCGTTGGTCCCGGATCGAACCGGTATTGAGGGATAAGGGGATCCCCTACAGGGTGGCTTTTACCGAGCGCCCCGGACATGCGACGGAGCTGGCCCGGGAGGCGGTAAAGATGGGTGTTCGGGCGGTGGTGGCCGTCGGCGGAGACGGCACGGTCAACGAGGTGGGAAACGGGTTGTTGGGAACGAATGTTCCCTTCGGATACATACCGGCCGGATCGGGGAATGATTTTGCCGCGGCGCAAGGGATTCCCAAGGATCCGGTCAAAGCCCTGGAACGGGTGTTGAAGCATTCTCCCCGCTCTGTGGATACCGCCGACTTCGGCGGTAGGGTGATGGTCAGTTCCGTCGGCGTAGGTTTCGACGGGCAGGTGGCCAAGACGGTGAATGAATCGAAGTGGAAACAAAGGTGGGGAAAGGGTTCCTACGCCATCGGCGTGCTGAAGGAGCTTCGGCGCTTTCAGCCGACCGGTGTCACCCTGGAGGTGGATGGGCAGGTCATCCGGGAAGAGGGAGTCTGGCTGATTGCCATCGCCAATATCTCCTGTTACGGGGGAGGAATGAAGATCTGCCCCGAGGCGAAAAACGATGACGGGATTTTGGATATCTGCCTGGTCCGGGGGATCTCCCGGTGGAAATTGCTCCGGCTGTTTCCGCTGGTGTTCAGCGGCAGGCACGTCAACTATCCCTACGTGGTGATGCTTCGCGGGAAGGAGATCCGGGTATCCGCCGATCGGCCTCTGGTGGTCCACGCCGACGGGGAAATTGTCGGGGAGACTCCCGTGTCCGTGTCCGTTCGCCCCCAATCGCTGACCATTCTCTGAGAAAGCCATTCGGATGCGGGGGTGCGGTGAGGTTTTCCGCTTCCCATTGAAACCTGGCGAAAACCGGTCATGTCACTTCCCGTTGCAGCCGGGAAGCGACGGATTGGATGGAGCGGGAAATGATGTCCGCCATTTTCATGACGATGCTGAGCCTCGTGTTCTGCAGGACGAAATATTCCATGAAACCGGCGACGTTGACGATCCCGGTGATGTGAACCTCGCCCACTTCGGGCAACTTTTTGTTCACGCCCGCCCCCGGTTTGAGGGGGCCCATTCCCACCTGGATTGAACCGACGCTCTGCAGATGTCCCAAACAGGCATCCACCGCGATGATCCGCGGGTTTTTCAAATTTCTCCTCATCTCCTCCAATGTCGCGCGAAGATTGACGGCGTGAACGGGCTCGTCCAATGTTCCGTAAATGCGAAGGAAGGGAGTTGCCGTCTTTTCCAGCATGGTGCCGACCAGGGGGCCGAGGGAATCGCCGGTGGAACGGTCGGTGCCGATGCAGAGACAGACCAGCTCGGAGCCGGGAGAAAGCGGGCCGAGCGCTTGCGTGAGCTTTTCCGCACACATCTCCACAGCCCGGGGGTGGGTGTATTCCACCCGGTAGGGGAACGTGAAAGCCGCAGAATCAGGATGGAACAGCTCACGCATGTCCGACAACCTCCGAAATTTTTGATCCTTACCAGTATACGGGAAAAAGAGAGTAAATATACATGTAAGGACAACCCGTATACGGGTGGGGATGGTGAGGAATGCGGATCAATCTCGGACAGTCCTTCCGGATCAGCATGACGATTGTCGGCACGACCATTGGTGCGGGCTTCGCTTCCGGCAGGGAAATATGGGAGTTTTTCGGTTCCTACGGGGAGGAGGGCCGGTACGGGATCTTCCTTTCGATGGCGCTCTACTTTGCGGCGAGCGTCATCATTCTCCACATCGGTTGGAAGAAGCGGACGCACCACTACTCGGAAGTGCTCCAGGAGGTGATCGGGCCAAAGCTGGCCCGGTATTTTGACGGCTTTGTCATCCTGTCCCTGTTGACGGGCGTCCTGGTCATGGTGGCGGGGAGCGGAGCCACCCTGGAGCAGTGGAACGGTTCGTTCACGCTGGGAACGCTGTTGATGGCGGTTGCGGTGGTGCTGGTCCTCTTTTTCGATCTGAGGGGGATCATGTCCCTCAACACGCTGTTGATGCCGGTGTTGACGGCGATTTTGATCCTCGTCTGCTTTCAGGCTCTCGGGTCGGGCGGGGAGACCGCCGGCCTGGTCGAACCGGAACCGGAGAATTCCCTGTTTCCGGTGTGGCCGTCGGCCATCACCTATGCCGCCTTCAACATGATTTCACTGCTCGCCGTCCTTTCCACCATGGGTTCCCAGATCCGTCACCCGGCGGAGATATGGATTGCCAGCTTGTTGGGGGCGTCTTGCCTCGCGGTGATCGCCGGGCTCTACAACGCGTCGCTGCTCAAGGTGTCCCATCTCATATCCCAGTACAACATCCCCCTGTTCGCCCTGATCCGAGATTATTCGACAACCTGGAATCTGATCATCTCCCTGGTCCTCTGGTTCGCCATCTACACGACCGCCGTCAGCAACATGCACGGGTTGGTCTTTCGCGTCGCCCATCGCTTTCCTTATCCCCGGTGGGCGGTCGGTCTCGTCATCATGGCGGCGCTGGTTCCACTCAGCCAGTGGGGGTTTGTCCCGCTGGTGCAGTTTCTTTACCCCCTTTACGGGGTTTTGAACCTGTTTCTTTTCACCCTATTTCTACTTTATCCCTTTTCGGAGGAACGATGAGGCCCTTGTCGAATGGAGAAAAAAAGAGGAAAGTCTCGATCCGGAAGCCGAACGCGATCGCGAACGGTTGAAGCCGAAGGAGGGAACCTCGACATGTTGCTGTATCACATCCTTCAGCCCGTCGTTCGGTGTCTGATCCGAATTTACCATCGGGCCCGTGTGGAAGGCCTGGACCGGGTTCCGGCGGAGGGGCCCCTCATTTTGGTGGGCAATCATCTCAGCCTTCTCGACCCCTTTTACATCGGGGCCTTCTTTCCGCGAAAGATCCGTTTCATGGCGAAGAAGGAATCCTTTCGCCATCCGGTGGCCCGGTGGTTTTTGCACCATTTCCGCGCCTTTCCGGTGGATCGCGGCAAAGCGGACCTGACATCCTTGAAGACCGCCATCGGCGTGCTCCGGAGCGGTGAAGTGCTGGGCATGTTCCCTGAAGGAGGGCGCCGGGAAAACGCCCCGATGCGGGAGCTGAAACAGGGGACCGCCTATCTGGCGCTCAAGACCGGCACGCCGATCCTCCCCGTATATATCGAGGGGACGGATCGGTCCCTGCCCCGAAATGCGGTCTGGATCCGCCCCTGTCGGATCCGGATTGTCGTCGGGGAATGCATCATGCCCGAAGCGGGGGGAACCGGGCGCCGCAGCGAGGAGCAGATCAGCGAAGAAATCCTCCGTGCCTGGAGGCGGATGGCGGGAGAAGGGCGGGAGGACAGCCTCCGCCACGGTTGAATTGAGGCGGGACGCTTCCTATAATGGAAGGCAAGCGAGCGGGAGTGTGATCATCGGTGCAACGAAAGGTCTTCAATCTGGGTGACATCGTAGAGATGAAAAAGCCGCATCCCTGCGGAACCAATGCTTGGAAGGTGATCCGAATGGGCATGGACATCCGGATGAAGTGCACCGGATGTGGTCACAGCGTGCTCCTCCCCCGATCCCGTTTTGAAAAGCGGATGAAGCGGGTTCTGGTCTCCGCCGAATCGTCCGGGGATGAGAACCGTCCCGGATCCCTTTGATCTCTCCCGACGGAGCTTCCTCCTGTCGGGGTCTTTTTTGTTCGGGACAGGAGGATCCGGATCCGCTATAATGGATGAGGATCTATGCAATATACCGCTTGATGCACAGGGAGTGGACGGATATGCCGCTTGTGACCGGAATCGTCGGTCTGCCCAACGTCGGCAAATCGACCTTGTTCAATGCGATTACCCGTGCGGGAGCCGAGTCGGCCAACTACCCCTTCTGCACGATCGACCCCAACGTGGGAGTGGTGGATGTGCCCGACGACCGGCTGGACCGTTTGGCGAAACTTTTCAATCCCCAGCGAGTCGTCCCCACCAGCTTCCAGTTCGTCGATATCGCGGGCCTGGTGAAGGGCGCCAGCCGCGGAGAGGGTTTGGGCAACAAGTTTCTGGCCCACATCCGGGAAGTGGACGCGATCACCCACGTCGTGCGCTGTTTTGAGGATGAAAACATCACCCACGTGGACGGAAAGGTGGATCCCGAAGGGGATATCGAGACGATCAACCTGGAGCTCGTCCTGGCTGATCTGGAGTCGGTGGAGCGCCGCCTGGAGCGGACCGCCCGCCAAAAAAAGAGCGGGGACAAGGAGGTGGCGCAAGAGCACGAAGCTCTGCTCAAGCTGCGGGAGGGTCTCGCCGAAGGAATCCCCGCCCGGCGGATCGGCCTGAGTGAGGAAGAGCGGGAACGGGTTCGCCATCTCAATCTGCTGACGTTCAAAAAAGTGCTTTATGCCGCCAACGTGGGTGAAGAGGACGCGGCGGACCCCGATGCCAATCCGCACGTTCAGACCGTCCGGCGGATCGCCGCGGCGGAAGGAGCCGGCGTCATTCCGATTTGTGCCCGGTTGGAGGCGGAGATCGCCGAACTGGAGGACGAGGAACGCCGCCAGTTCCTCGAGGAACTGGGCCTCAAGGCATCGGGGCTGGACCGTTTGGTGGCGGCCGCTTACCGGCTGCTGGGGCTGATCACCTATTTCACCGCCGGCGAAAAGGAGGTCCGCGCCTGGACGATCCGGGAGGGAACCAAGGCCCCCCAGGCGGCGGGGGTGATTCACTCGGATTTTGAGAGGGGATTTATCCGGGCCGAGGTGGTCGCCTACGAGGATCTGATCGCCGCCGGTTCCATGGCCCAGGCCCGGGAACGGGGGATGGTCCGTCTGGAAGGAAAGGATTATGTGGTGCTAGACGGCGACGTGATGCATTTCCGCTTTTCCGTTTGAAGGATTTCATGACGGGTGGACAGGACATCCAAGATTCGGTAAAATCGAACATATGAGCGGTATTCTGTCCGGACGGGGATGGCAGGATGCCGGTCGAAACCGCCTGTCCGCGATGTTCTCCGCCGCGTCCGCCTATTGCGAAAAGCTTCAATCTCCAGGGGAGAAAGCGGGAACAACCCTTGCCTTCCCGTCAAGTCTCTGATACAATCTATCGTTGTCAGTCAAGAAAGCTACTCCTTGCTCCCGAAAGGGGGCCGCTTGAGTCCAGAAGGAGGTGGAACCGTTGCGGAAGTACGAGTTGATGTACATCACCCGCCCGGATCTCGATGAGGAATCCCTGAAAAACAACCGGGAAAAGGTGCAATCCGTCATCACCCAAAACGGCGGGGAAATCCTGGAGACGCAGGATATGGGAAAACGTCGTCTGGCCTATCCCATCAAAAAATTGCGGGAAGGGGTCTACACCGTCGTCCAGTTCAAGTCCGAGACCGACACCGTGAAGGAACTGGAGCGGAACCTGCGGCTCGACGACAATGTGATTCGGCATATGGTCATCAACATCGATGAGCGGTAAAGGGGATCGTCGCGGATAGAGAAACCCAAAAGGGAGAGGTTCTTATGATCAATCGGGTGATTTTGGTCGGTCGTCTCGCGCAGGATCCCGAACTCCGGTACACGCCGAACGGCGTGGCCGTCACCACCTTCACCCTGGCGGTAAATCGGCGGTTCACCAATCAGCAGGGGGAACGGGAAGCCGATTTCATCAACATCGTCACCTGGCGACAGCTGGCCGAAACCTGCGCCAACTACCTGAAAAAGGGACGCCTGGTCGGCGTGGACGGACGGCTGCAGATCCGGAGCTTCGAAAACAGCGAAGGGCGGCGGATCAAGGTGGCCGAAGTGGTGGCGGACACGGTTCAGTTCCTCGAGCCGGCCGGCGGACGTTCCGGATCGGCCGTCGAGGGAGATCCGTTCGGGAAAAGCCGGAACGAGATGGATGATCCCTTTGCGGACGACGGAAAGCCGATTGATATCTCCGACGACGATCTGCCCTTTTAATCGGTAGACGGAAATCTGACCGGAAGGGGGGATTCCGATGGCGCGCCGTCGTGGACACAAGCGTCGGAAAGTCTGCTATTTCACGGTCAACAAGATCGAGTACATCGACTATAAAGATGTGGACTTGCTGCGCAAGTTCATCAGTGAGCGGGGGAAAATCCTGCCGCGCCGGGTGACGGGCACCTCGTCCAAGTATCAGCGGCAGCTGACCCGGGCCATCAAGCGGGCCAGGCAAATGGCGCTTCTGCCCTATACCACCGACTGATCACTGCGGCCTTCGGGCCTTTTTTTCTTGCGCGAAAGGGAAAGGAGGAAAATCCCGGGGATTTGTTGAACATACCTCGTGACGGCTCTCTCCCCATCCTTTTGGAGGAGTCCTTTTACGGGGGAGTGTGAGTATCCGGACGGTGCCGGAGGCTTTTCGGAGAGGGATGGCCCCGGAACCGACGTCGCCACCTCACCCCCTTGAACGCATCGGAGGAGGACGCGCCCATGAGCCATCCGGAGCGAGGGATGCAGATAGCGAAGAACCTGAAAGTCATTGACTGGTTGAAAACCGAAGTCCTGGATCAGATCGCCAATTTGTTCAAGGGACTTCATCACGCCAACCAGCATCTGATCCTGGACAGCCTGGCCAGCCTCGTCGTGGTCACCTACGTGCTGGCCCGAAGGGTCGGGATCTCCTTCCGCGAACTGGACCAGGCGGTGGTGAGCAAACTCAGGGAGCATACCCGGGAAGGTCATCAATTGGAAAACTGGTACGGCGATCTATCCTCGCTGGAGCAACACATGAACAAGAGGTGAAGGCAACTTGACGGGACCTAACGGCAAGGTCCGCGACGGGGTGATCCTCTGTGGGGTTTTCACGGTGCTGATCGCCTCGCTCTTTACTCCCCTTTCCATCCTGACAATCTGGTTTTTGCCCTTGCCTTTTTTCCTGTATACGGCAAAACATTCCTGGCCCTCCGCCGTTCCCCCTGCCGCGGTCATCGGCGTCCTCACCCTGATCCTGCTCCATCCGTTATGGATGATCGGGGTTGTTTTTGCCGCGGCGACGGGAATGGTGATGGGGGCGTTTTATCGTTCATCCTCTTCATCGGGAACCGATGTGGTACTCGCCGGATTGGTCGCCGGCGCCGCCGTGCTGCTTTTGGGGTTGGCGGCGGCCCAGTACGGTTTTGGAGTGCTAGCGGAATTCCAGCGGCTCTGGCAGGAGCAGTGGGACCTGGCGGCGGAGATGGTCCAAAATTCCGTTCCGGATGCCTCTGTCCCCCCGCTTCCGCCGCTGGCGGCGGTGCTCCCTCTTTTTTTGGCCGTGCTGACCGTTCCGACCGTTCTTCTCAGCGTCTGGGCGGGAAGAAAGCTTCTCATCCGCTTCGGTTTCCCCGATAAGCGGCTGCCTCCGTTTCACCGGTGGCGTTTTCCCAGATCTTTTCTCTTTTATTACCTTGTGTCGTGCGTCGCCGCTCTTCTGTTTGATGCGGAAAGCTGGGCGTATTCCTTTTTCGCGGGTTCCTTCATGATCCTCGACATCCTGTTCGCGGTGCAGGGCTTGTCCTTTCTTTCCTTTCTGCTTCACCGCAAAGGAATGAGCCGGGGCTGGTTGTGGTTCGCCGTTCTCGCTTTGTTCATCCCTCCGGCAGCCTTTCTGCTGCTCGTTTTGGGAATACTGGATGTGGGAACCCGGTGGCGGGAGAGGTTGGAAAGGAAGCGGTGATTTTGGCCTCAAGGGGAATTCGATCCGTCACTGACTGCATCGAAAAACGTGATCTCCGGACAGACCGAGCATCGTATATTGAATATAAACGGTGTCAGCTTTGAGGGGATGGAATTATGCCGAATTTTATCTTGCAGCGATGGCATGGGAAACACATGGTTTGGGCCATGTGTTTCCATTTGGTTCTGATCGCCCTGCTCGCCTCCTTCGACTGGGTGCTCGGGGCTGGTGGAATGGTCGTTTTTTTCCTGCTGGCCTTCCACCTGTTCCGGGCGGAACGGGCGTTCCGCAAGGATTTCATCCAATATGTCATGACGTTGACGGACCGGATCAAAGGGGCCAACCAGCAGGCGATGGACCGGATGCCGCTGGGGATCCTTCTCTACAACAAGGACGGTCGGATCGAATGGCACAATCCCTTTGTTCGCGGAATGACCGATGAGGAGGAATTGGTGGGAAAGGCGATGAGCGAGGTCTTTCCCAGCCTCAAGGAATTGGGGGATGAAGAGGATGCGGCCCGGATGACGGTGGGGGACCGCACCTTCGAGGTGATTCACCGGGCCGAGGAGCGGCTCGTCTATTTCCGGGAAGTGACCCGGCTTGCCCGGATTGAACACCGCTATGAACAGGATCAGGTATTTTTCGGAATCATGCACATGGACAATTATGAAGAGGCCGGCCAGGGGCTGAGCGATCAGAATCTCACCCTCCTTCTGTCAAACGTGACCGGGGCCATCACCCGTTGGGCGGAGAATCACGACATCTGCCTGCGCCGCTTGGATTCCGACAAGTTTTTTCTCATTTTGAGGCGGGAAACCCTGGATGAGGTGATACGCACCCGTTTCGGCATCCTGGACGAGGTCCGGGAGATGACCCGCCACAATCCGATCCCCATCACCCTGAGCATCGGCGTATCCACCGTGGGACGGACGCTTCTGGAACGGGCGGAAAACGCCCAGGGCGCCCTGGAAATCGCGCTGGCCCGGGGCGGTGATCAGGCGGTGGTGCAGAGCGGGGAACGGATGTTGTTCTTCGGGGGAAAAATGGGTGCCGTCGAGAAGCGGACCCGGGTGCGCGCCCGGGTCATTTCCCACGCCCTCGGCAATCTGATCCGGGACAGCGAGCGGGTATTGATCATGGGTCATGCCAAACCGGACATGGATGCGATGGGGGCGGCCATCGGCGTCCTGAAGGCCGTTCGGCTGCAGCAACGGCCGGGATATATCGTGCTGGATGACCGGAATCCCTCCATTGAGCGCCTGATGGAGGCCGTGGCCAACCACGACGAGTTGAAGGACCGGATCGTCAGTCCGGAACGGGCCCTGCAATTGGCAGGTCCGGGAACCCTTTTGATCATGGTGGATACCCACAAGCCCTCCCTCACCATCGAGCCCCGGCTGTTAAGCAAGGTGAAGCGGGTGGTGGTGATCGACCACCACCGGCGCGGGGAAGAATTCGTACAGGACCCGGTGTTGGTGTATCTGGAATCCTACGCGTCCTCCACCAGCGAGCTGGTGACGGAACTGCTTCAATACCAGGGGAACCGCATCTCCCTCGACACCCTGGAGGCCACCGCCCTCTTGGCCGGGATGGTGGTCGACACGCGGAATTTCATGGTCCGGGCGGGTTCCCGCACCTTTGAGGCGGCTTCCTTCCTGAGGCGTCACGGGGCGGATTTGACCATGGTGCAGACCCTGCTCAAGGAAGATTTGCAGCAATTTGTAAAACGGGCCGAGATTGTCAAAAACACCGAAGTGGTATACGATAAAATTGCCATTGCTGTTGCCGAGGAAGATGAACGGTACGGGCAACTGCTCATCGCCCAGGCGGCGGATACCCTGCTCAACATGCAAGGGATCACCGCCTCCTTTGTCATCGGAACCCTTGAAGACGGACGGGTGGCGATCAGCGCCCGCTCCCAGGGGGATCTGAACGTCCAATTGGTGATGGAAGCCCTGGGCGGCGGGGGTCATCTGACCAATGCCGCCGTTCAGTTGAAGGGCGTGACGCTGACGGAAGCCCGGGAGCGGCTGTTGAAGACCTTGGAGGAAGGAGGCCTCGTCGAATGAAAGTCATCTTTCAACAGGACGTCAAGGGACACGGGAAAAAGGGAGAAGTGAAGGAAGTGGCGGAAGGATTCGCCCGCAATTATCTGTTCCCCCGCAAGCTGGCCGTTGAAGCCTCGTCCGCCAATCTGAACGCGCTGAAGGATCAGCAGCGCCGGGAGCGCCTTCGCAAGGAGCGGGAACGGGCCGAAGCGCAGGAGCTGGCGGAACGCCTCAAAGATCTCCGCGTCGTGATTCCCGCCAAGGCCGGTGAGGGAGGACGCCTGTTCGGAGCCGTCACCTCCAAGCAGATCAGCCGCCATCTGAAGGATGCGCACGGGATTCAGGTGGAAAAGAAGAAGATTCAACTGGAGGAACCCATCCGTTCCCTCGGAGTTACCCAGGTTCCGGTCAAACTTCATCCCGAAGTGACGGTCACGATTCCGGTGCAAGTCGTGGAAGAATGATCGATGCGCGGCTTGTGCCCCATCCATTCCTGTGGCGAGAGGTTTGCGCTCTGGTGGAGCGTTTTTTTGTTGAAAGGGTCGGAAATGCGCGGAGGCTGATGGACCATGAGTGAGCTGTTTGCGGACCGCCTGCCGCCTCACAATTTGGAGGCGGAACAGGCCGTGTTGGGAGCCATTCTCATGGATCCCCAGGCGTTGACGCTGGTGGCGGAACGGCTGAGGCCCGATGATTTTTACCGCCAGGGGCACCAGCGGCTCTTCCAGGCCATGCTCAACGTGGCGGAACGGGGAGAGCCGGTCGATCTGGTGACGGTGTCGGAAGAACTGCAAAAGACCAAACAGCTGGAGGAAGTGGGGGGCGTTTCCTACCTGACGGAATTGGCCGACTCCGTCCCCACCTCCGCCCATGCGGATCACTACGCCCGAATCGTCGAGGAGAAGGCGATTCTCCGCCGTCTGATCCGCACCGCGACCCAGATCGCCACCTCCGGTTACACCGGCGGGGATGATGTGGCGGAAATCATTGACGATGCGGAACGAAAAATTCTGGATATTTCCCAACGACGGATCCGCAAGGCCTTTCTCCCGATTCGGGATATCCTGATGGATACCTACGAGCGGATCGAGCAGATGCATGAAAACCAGGGTGAATTGACGGGGATTCCCACGGGGTTCCCCGATCTGGACCGGATGACCTCCGGACTGCAGCGCTCGGATCTGATCATCCTGGCGGCCCGCCCCAGCATGGGGAAAACGGCTTTCGCCCTCAATCTCGCTCAAAACGTGGCCCTCCACGCCGGTGAGACGGTGGCCATCTTCAACATGGAGATGCCGGCCATCCAGCTGGTGCAGCGGATGCTGTCCGCCGAGGGGAACATCGACGCCCAGGTGTTTCGCACCGGAAACCTCGGCGAAGAGGATTGGGAAAAGCTGACGATGGCCATCGGCACCCTGGCAGAAGTCCCCATCTTCATCGACGACACTCCCGGTCTCACCGTTTTCGACATCCGGGCCAAATTGCGCCGGCTGCAGGCGGAACACGGGTTGGGGCTGGTGGTGATCGACTACCTCCAGCTGATCCGGGGCCGCGGCGGGGAGAGCCGGCAACAGGAGATCTCCGAAATTTCCCGTTCCCTGAAGCTCCTCGCCCGGGAGCTGAACGTGCCGGTCATCGCCCTCTCCCAGCTTTCCCGGGCGGTGGAACAGCGCCAGGACAAGCGTCCCATGCTGTCGGACCTTCGGGAATCGGGATCGATTGAGCAGGATGCGGACATCGTCGCTTTTTTGTACCGGGATGATTACTACGACGAAGAGTCGGAAAGAAAAAATATCATGGAAGTGATCATCGGAAAGCATCGGAACGGTCCCGTGGGGAAGGTGGAGCTCCTTTTTCTCAAGAACTACAACAAATTTTTGAGCCTCGACCTGAAGCACGATGCACCGCCGCCCCAATGAGCATCCCTCCCCCGCCCCGGCGGAGGGGTTGTCGCCGATTTTCGGCCGTCACCCCTTGGCGCGGTGCTTCCGGAGCTTTCGCCGGACCTTCCGATAAAACGAATATAGAACCCCTTTTTCATAATTAATGTTCGTGTTTTTGTTGACACACCTGGAAAAGTGCAGTTAAAATGGTGATTGTGTTCGGATTTTGGTCAGAGGAGGCAGGCCCATGTCAACGGTGGTCGTCGTCGGAACCCAGTGGGGGGATGAGGGAAAAGGAAAGATCACCGATTTTCTCGCCGAAAGGGCGGAGGTGGTCGCCCGTTATCAGGGAGGAAACAACGCGGGGCACACGATCGTGTTCGGCGGAAACCGGTACAAGCTGCACCTGATCCCTTCCGGGATCTTTTACCGGGACAAGATCTGCGTCCTGGGAAACGGGATGGTGCTCAATCCGGAGGCTCTGGTGGAAGAGCTGGATTACCTGAGAAGTCACGGCGTTTCGCCGGATAACCTGCGCATTTCCGACCGGGCCCATCTCATCCTGCCTTACCACATCAAGTTGGACATGGTGGAGGAGGCACGGAAGGGAGAAGGAAAAATCGGAACGACCGGCAAGGGCATCGGCCCCGCTTACATGGATAAAGCGGCCAGAATCGGCATTCGCGTCGGCGATTTGATGGAACCGGATCTCTTCGCCGAGAAGCTGAAGAGGAACCTGGAGGAAAAGAACCGGCTTTTGGAACGGGTGTACGATACCAGCGGGTTTTTCTTCGACGAGATCTACGACAAGTATCTCCAGCTGGGAGAGAAGTTTCGCGCCTATGTGACGGATACCTCCGTGGTGCTGAACGATGCCATCGACCAGGGGCGGCGCGTTCTCTTTGAGGGAGCCCAGGGCGTCATGCTGGATATCGACCAGGGCACCTATCCCTTCGTCACCTCTTCCAACCCGGTCGCCGGAGGGGTGTGTATCGGGAGCGGCGTGGGACCGACGAAAATTCATCACGTGATCGGAGTGGCCAAAGCCTACACCACCCGCGTGGGCGACGGGCCCTTCCCCTCGGAAATGAAAGATGCCATCGGTGATCACATTCGGGAAAAGGGCCGGGAATACGGAACCACCACCGGACGCCCCCGCCGCGTCGGCTGGTTTGACAGCGTAGTGGTCCGCCACGCCCGGCGGGTCAGCGGCATCACCGGCCTCTCCCTCAACTCCCTGGACGTGCTGACGGGGTTGCCGACGGTCAAGATTTGCACGGCCTATCGCTGGCGTGGAAAGATCCTGGAGAATGTTCCCGCAAGCCTGAAGGTCCTCGCCGAGTGCGAGCCGGTCTACGAGGAATTGCCCGGCTGGACGGAGGATATCTCCGGCGTGCGCCGCTTGGACGATCTTCCCCTGGCGGCCCAGCACTATGTGGAGAGGATCACCCAGCTGACGGGGATTCCTTTGACGCTGTTCTCCGTCGGTCCGGATCGGGAACAGACCATCCAGGTTCGGCCGGCTTACGCCTGATCCCTGCGGAAATCGGTTGCGCGCCCGGATCCGGGCGCGCAACTTTTTTTGGGCGAAAACCGCCTTTCACTTATGATAGGTTTCTCCCCGGATGATCTTGAAGGAACGGTACAGCTGTTCCAGCAGGATCAGCCGCATCAGCTGGTGGGGAAAGGTCATCCGGGAAAAGGAGAGCAGGAGGTCGGAGCCCCGGAGGACGTCGGGAGAGAGGCCGACCGATCCCCCGATGACGAAGGAGATGCGGCTCCGTCCATAGGTGGCCAGGCGGTCGATGTATTCCGCCATCTCCTCCGAGGAGAGGGATTTCCCCTCGATCGCCAGAGCGATCACATGGGCCTCCGGGTGGAGGCGGCTCAGGATCCGCTCCCCTTCCCTCGTCCTGATCCGGTCTTCCTCTGCCGCGGTCAGGGAACCCGCGGGCTTCTCCTCGGGGATTTCCACCACATCCACACGGGCGTAGGGCTTCAGCCGCTTCAGGTATTCCTCCACACCCTGTTTCAGATAACGCTCCTTCAGCTTACCTACCGCCACAATCTCCAGATGCACCGGTTGAATCCTCCTCAATTTCGAAAAAGAAAACCCGATCGGCGGTGCGGCCGCACATGCGGCAGCGGGCGGACCCGGGAGGGGAAACCGTATCGATGGATGGGGCGGTCCTGAATTCCTCCACAAGATCATCCAATACCCATTCGGCATGTTCATCGCAGGCGAACCAGCGATGGCGCGCGGCTTTATCCATCCTCTTCCATTCCTCCCCTCGGCCGGACGGATTCCTGTTATCCACATTATCCACAAAGTTACACACAGGAGGAACCCGCCTATGCACAGGGCGGGTTCCCCGTCAACGGAAGATTTCCACAGGCTGTTGAGTCAACGTGGTGGTGGCGGTTTCCTTGGATCCGTTCCGGTAGAAGGTGATGCGGATCTCATCTCCGATCTTTTTCTCCTTGTACAGGTACTTGCGCAGTTCGGAACCGGAGCGGATCGGCTGATCGTCCAAAGCGACGATCACGTCCCGGGAGCGGAGGCCCGCCTTGGCGGCGGAGGTTCCGGACATCACATCCCTTACCACGACACCGGCGGTGACCGAGCTCGGGAGGTTCAGCTCCGTGGACCAGTACTCCTGGGGAATCGCCTGCAGGTCCATCAGGGTGATTCCCAGGTAGGGCCTGAGCACCCGTCCGTGCCGGATCAGGTCGTTGATGATGGGCTGGGCGTCGTTGACCGGGATGGCAAAGCCCAGTCCTTCCACCCCTTGTTCAGCGATTTTCAGGCTGTTGATTCCGATCACCTGTCCGGCGGCATTGACCAGGGCACCGCCGCTGTTGCCGGGGTTGATGGCCGCATCCGTCTGGATGACGTCCATGGACATGCTTTCCGCCACGTCGATGGATCGTTTCGGAGAGCTGATCACTCCCACCGTGACCGACTGGGAAAATTCCAATCCCAGGGGGTTGCCGATCGCGATGGCGGGTTCTCCCGCCTTAATGGCGTCGGAATTGCCGAAGTTGGCGACCGTTTTCACATGCTTGTCGGGGATTTCCAAAACGGCCAGATCCGAAATGTCATCGCTGCCCAATACCTTGGCGGTTACCTGTTTCGCATCGTCCCCGCCCGAAATGACCACCTGGACGTGATCCGCTCCGGCGATCACGTGGTGGTTGGTGACGATCCGGGCTTTTCCGTTCCCCTTGTCAAAGATGATCCCGGAGCCGGTGCCCCGCTGCAGGGCTTCCGGCTGAAAGGGATTGTCCCGCTGCAGGTTGACGACGCCGACCACCGCCGGTTGCACCCGCTCCACGGCTTTGGTGATGTCGGTCGTCACGTCGACGCTGATCGACTTCTTTTCCGTGAAGCTGTTGTCCGGGGCTTCTCCGCCGGGGGACGCCGGGGGGAAGCCGGCCCGCGACAGGACGGGAGAGAGCAGGAGGACGATCAATCCCCCGATGACGGCCGAGATCAAAGAGGTGAAAAGAAGGGAGGAACGCCCCCTTCCCCTTGTCTCCGTATGGTCGTCATAGTATCCCACCGCTTCCGCCTCCTTGATGATGAGGAGATAGACACTAATTCATTATTTGAATGGCTCAACCATATTATACTTAGTCTATTGTGTCCGGAAAATGTCGAGGGAGATTCCGGATTATAATGTTGGTCATAATTGGAAAAGAGGAATCTGGACGAGGTTAATAGAAGAAAGAGAGCAAGATAGAGGTATTTACGCGAAACCATCCACGCGTTTGCCGCCGGGTCCGCATGGGACTTTCGGCGTAGTGAGGAAAATCGGAGGGAGAAGCCTTCGTCCTGAAGATGATAGAGCGAGGATGGCCGATGGCGGGATTCCGACCGTCGGGTGTGGGGGGTTTTGGAACCATGGTCGACGGAATGAAGGGGGTAAGACGATGAGCCGCGGTGACAGGTCGCATCGCGTGAATCCCTCCAAACGTGGGCCCGACGCTTGGTCGGAAGTGAATTGGGGCGCGCAGTTGGCTGATTTTAAACAGATGCAATATCACCAATCCATCCTGTGGTTGGCGCTGGTGGAGCTGTTGGTGGAAAAGGGGATCATCACCCGGGAGGAATTGCGGGATTTTGTCCGGGAGCTGGACCGGAAGGTGGCGATCATGGCCATTCCGGGCGGAGGGGTGGAAAAAAAGAGCACCGGGGCTTCCCCGGTCCCTTCCGAAAAGCGGGGAATGAAAAAGGAATAGGAAAAAACGAGAGCGCTTTTTCGCGAGTCTGACGAAAAAGCGCTCTTTCCTGTCACTCCGCCAATGGGCCGACGGGGAAGGAGGACGGCCCTTCAGGATCGACCCCCGGCCTTGACGGAGCGCAGCGGAGTGGGGCGGTCCGGATACGTTTCCCACAGATGGACATCCCGCCCCACCTTCAGATCCGCCTCCTCCAGGAATTGGCGGACCGTCATGTGAGCCAGTTCCATCAGGTTGTTTTCCTGGCTCAGGTGGGCCAGGGAAACCTGTTCGCCGTTGCCTGCGAGGATTTCGGCAAGGGCTTCGCCGGCGTCCTCGTTGGAAAGGTGGCCGACGTCGCTCAGGATGCGCCGTTTGACGTTCCAGGGGTAGGAACCCATGCGAAGCATGTTCACGTCGTGATTGCTTTCGAAGATGAGGGCATCGACGCCGGAGACCCGGTCGACGATCCTCCGGTTGACATACCCGAGATCGGTGACCAGGGCCAAGGATTCGTTGCCGTGCTGGAAGCGGAATCCGATCGGTTCCGCCGCGTCGTGGGAAACTTCGAAGGTTTCAATTTTCAGATCCCCGATATCCAGGACGGCCCCGCTTTCCAGCACATTTCGACAGGCCTCGTTGATCGTTCCCACGGAGGAGGGGAGGGCCGCCCAGGTGGCTTCGTTCATGTAGACGGGGATATTGTACCGGCGCGCGAACACTCCCAGCCCCTTGACATGGTCGATGTGTTCATGGGAAACGAGGATGGCGTTCAGCGACTTCGGATCCACCCCGATGCTTCGCAGATGCTGTTCCAATTGCTTGCCGGACAGGCCGGCATCCACCAGAAGGCGCACCTGATCCGTTTCGATATACAGGGCGTTCCCGGTGCTTCCGCTGGCGAGGACACTGTATTTCATCGACGATCTTCCCCTTTTTTTCTTAAGACGAATGCGATGTTGAAGGTGTCAGGGCTGAAGGGCTCCCGTCAGCGCATTGACGTAATAGGTCCGGCCGTCGGCGGCCGCAAATTTCCAGACGGGAGAAAGCACGCGGGTCTTGGCGTCATAGGACTGCCCGTGATATCCCAGTTCGATATGGGTGAAAACCGTTCCCTTGGGAACCTTGCCGCTTTCCACCAGGTTGAACAGGGCGAAGGAAGCGGGAACGGGAGTTTGCGCGTCTTTTCCTTCTTTGATGGACAGGCGGACCAATTTGAGGGAATGAAGGGCCCTTCCTCCCGAAAGTTTCACTTCCAGGCGGCTTCCGTAGAGGGGCCGCTCTTTCCAGTACTGGAGGTATATGCGCTTCTGCCCCTTCCGGGAGACCAGGTGGTATTCCTTGAACGAGGGAACCTGTTTCTCGAGGAAAGAATCGAGCTGATTCGATCCGGAGAGGGCGACGGGGGGATGAAAGGTTTTCCCGTATCCGCCGTCCGGAAGCGGTTCCCATCCCTTGCCCGGAGGAGCGATCCGCGCCTCCAGAACGGAGACCGGCGGCGGGTTTTGCGGGATGTCCGGCGTTTCGATATCCTTTTCCCTGAGGATTTGGGTCAGCTCCCGTCGGATCGAATCGTTCCCGTTTTGCATTTGCGATTTTTCCACCCAGGCCTGGATCACCTGCACCGTCAAAAACAGGTTGAGTGCGACGAAGGCGATGATCAGCAGGGTTTTGGCGCGGCTCCAGTCCATGACCGACCCTCCTGGTTACGGAATGAGAAGGACGCTCTCTCCGTTTTTCTTCAGGGCGATCCACACGGGTTCCAAACGGACGTGATCCCGAAGCACCTTCAGCTGGTATCCCGGGATGAGACGGCGCAGCTGATTCAAGGAGAGGCCGCGGTCGGCTAGCTCCCGGATCACCGTGTCCAGACCGGGGAGCAGCGCGTCCTGGGAGTCGGAGGGTTCCGAAGAGAGGTAGCGGAGGGAGCGGTGATACTCCGCCACCCTGTCGGAAGAGACCTTCAACCGGATCGTGTCCGGTCCCGCCTCTCCCTTTTCTTTCTCCCCGGGCCAGTAAACCGGGAGACCGCCGACCATCAAACGGAAAATGTAGAGGTGGATGTTGTCCTCCTTGATCCGGCGGTCCAGGGAATAGGATCCCGTCCACCCGTTGTGGGTCTTCATGAACTGGTTCAGGATTTCCAGTTCGATCGCCGCCGACGAGGTCTTCGGCTCCGATCTCAAGTCCCTGTACACCATCGTTTGTTTCCGTTGATTGTGCTGCAACATCCGGTTTCCGTCGGTATAGGTGTCTCCCTCCTCAGAGGGAAGGGTCCAGATTTGGTTCGGATCGGTGAACAGCCATTTGATGTCCTCCACCTTGATCTGCTTCAGGGGATAAGTGTAGCTGCGGACGGTCAGCGGTAGGTCGGGAAGGTAGACCGCCGAGGGAAAAGCGGAATGTTTCCCGTCCTTTTCCTCATCCAGGGGGATCTTTCCGGTGACGAAGTGAGGCTTCACCGGTTGGACTTTCCGCTCCACTTCCGCAAGCCATGCGTTGAACTCCGGGAAGTCGATCTCGCTCTCCAACACCTTCCGCTCCCGGTCGGAGATCAGCCAGAGGCGGGTGTTTTCCCCCCTCGAATCTCCATGGATCCAGATCCTGCTGATCTGGTTGATGCCGGAGACGGAAATCTCCTCCCTGTTCATCACATCGATGGCGTCGGCGGGCAGATCATTGGTAAACTGCAGTTCCACCCCCACGGCCTTTTGATACAGATGGTTCCACTCCTTCGGCTGGGGAACCACCGGTTCCGGCTCGTCCCATTGGGCTTGATAGAGCCGGTTGAGAAAATCCCGGTAAGCCGGCTCATTGGGAAGGATCCAACCCGGTTTTCCGCTTCGATGCACGACGATGGGAAAGGGAGCCACCCGTTCGTGCAGCGGAATCTGGTTGTACTGCTCGTTGCCGATCAGGGGGGGTTGGATATACGACGGTTTGTTTTCCTGATAGGAAGGGGAGCTGTACCACAGCATCCCGGTTTGCAGAAAGCTGAGGACGATCAGCAAAAAGAGCGCCGCCGACTTGATCCGCTCCTTCATCGGATCACCTCCGGCTCGCAGGGGGGCAGGGTGAAGGTGACGGTCGTTCCCCGGCGATATTCGCTTTCAATCCCGATGTCTCCGCCGTGGGCCAGAACGATCTCGCGTGCGATGGACAAGCCGAGGCCGGTCCCCCCCATTTGGCGGGATCGGGCCTTATCCACCCGGTAAAACCGTTCGAAAATGCGTCCCAAATCCTTTTTGGGGATGCCGATGCCGGTGTCCGACACCGACACCTCCGCCATTCCGTCCCGTTGCCGACGGGCCCGGATCGTGATGGAGCCCCCTTCGGGAGTGAATTTGACCGCGTTGGACACCAGGTTGTCCAACACCTGGTCGATCTGATCCCGGTCCACATAGACCCGGGGGAGCGGTCCGGCCACCTGAAGCCCGATGCGGATTCCCTTCTTTTCGCAGGGGACGGAAAAGCGATCCGCCACCTCCTCCAGCATTTCCTTCAGATCGACGGCTTGTTTGTGGAAACGGGTTTCCTTGGCATCCAGCCGGGAGAGCAGGAGCAGGTCGTTGATCAGTCGGTTCATGCGCTCCGCCTCCTGCAGGGTGACCCGCAGAAAGCGGGACGCCAGTTCCGGATCGCCGATGGCACCGTCCTCCAGGGATTCCAGATAGCTTTTGATGGTGGTGAGCGGTGTGCGCAGCTCGTGGGAGACATTGGCGACGAACTCTTTCCTTTGCCGGTCCAGCTTGGCCTCTTCCGTCACATCCTTGAGGACGGCGATCAATCCGACCATTTCATGCCCGTGCCGCTTGATCGGGGTAAAGGTGATTCGGATGACGGAGTGTTCTTCCTTATTCTCCGCGTTTTGTTCCAGATGGGTTTGCGTCTCCTCCGCCAGGGGAAGCGGCAGCGGATCGGGCAGGGGCAGCACTTCCTCCAGCGGTTCGCCGAGGGAGATCTCCCGGTCCAGAATCTCCTCGGCCCGGCGGTTGCGCACGATCACCCGTCCCTTTCCGTCCGTGGCCAGCACGCCGTCGCTCATGTTGGCCAGCACGGATTCCAATTTCTCCTTTTCCTCTTCGTTCTGGGACAGGGCTTCCCTCAAGCGCTCCGCCAAATGGTTGAAGGCGGCGGCCAGCCGGCCGATTTCGTCACCGCTCTTCACATCCACCTGCCGGTCGAAATCCCCCTCCGCCATCGCCGTCGCCTGGCGGGTGATCTCCTTCACCGGGTTGGCGATGGTGCGGGCCAGGACGACGCCGAGAAGGGCGGTCAGCCCCAGGGCGAGAAGGGTGATTCGGATCAGGTTTTTGCTGATGCGGCGGATCGTCGCGTACATCTCCTCCATCGACGCTTCGATGTATACGGCGCCCACCGCCTGGCCGTCATCGTCCTTGATGGGTCGGATGAGCAGCTTCATCCGATAGCCCGTCGCCGGGTCGACGCGAAACTGTTTGTCGGTGGTGAAGGATTGCAGGGCATGCGTGACCCTGACGTTTTTTTGTCCGATGACATTGCGGTTCTTGGTGGACGAGGTGCTCAGCACGATTCCGTCGGAGTCCACCACCTGAACCGTGTCGGTTCCCTTGTCCAGGATGAACAGCTGTTGGACGAGGTTTTCAATCTCCTTGGAGCGCTCCGAACGGTCGGCGGGTTTTTGGTCGAGGATCTCCGCCAGCGAACTGCTGGCCAGAAGAGCCGCCTGCTTTTCCAGTTTTTCGTCGAAGTCCTGCTCGTAATAATTTCCGAGCCAATCGAAGAAATAGACCCCGATCAGCTGGATGGCGATCAGGATGAGGGAAAAATAGATCACCATCAGTTTCCACTGGATGCTGTTGAGCAACTCCCGAACTCGACGATTCAACATGGCGATCACCTGTCGGCGGAGGGATCGCGCATGGTGTATCCCAGCCCCCGGCGGGTGATGATGTATTCGGGATTGCTCGGATCATCCTCGATTTTTTCACGCAGCCGGCGAATGGCCACGTCCACCGTCCGCATGTCGCCGAAGTAGTCGTATCCCCACACGGATCGGAGCAGGTGTTCCCGGGTCAGCACCTGACCGACGTGTTTGGCCATGTAGGAAAGCAGCTCAAATTCCCGGTGCGACAGATCCACCGTCGCGCCGTTCTTGGTCACCAGGTAGCTGTTCCAGTCGATCACCAGATCGCCGATGCGCAGGATGTTGGCGGAGGATCCGCCCTCCGGCTGATGGCTGCGGCGGAGGTTCGCCTTGATCCGCGCCAGGAGTTCCCGGTTGCTGAAGGGTTTGGTCACATAATCGTCGGCTCCCATCTCGAGCCCCAGCACTTTGTCCACTTCCGAGTCCTTGGCCGTCACCATGATGATCGGCATCTGAAAGGACTGGCGGACCCGGCGACACACTTCGATCCCATCCATCTTGGGCAGCATCAGGTCCAGCAGGATCAGATCCGGGGGATCGGCGAAGACGCGACGGAGCGCCTCCTCTCCGTCATGGACGCATTCCACCTCGAAACCTTCCCGTTCCAGGTTGAACTGCAGGATGTCGGCAATGGGCTTTTCATCTTCCACCACCAGGATTTTTGCGGACATCATCAACCCCCCTCAGTGGAAACGGGCGGTATGAGAGGCTTGTTGCCACCTGTGAAACGATTGTTCCACGGACTCGTCAAAGGCCCGTTCCCAAGCCTTGTCAAAGGAGAATCCCTTCGCCAGATCCCGGTGAAGCCTGCGTACGGCTTCCCATCCCTTTTCATCCAGCTGATGGCTGAAAAAAAGGAAGGACTGGCGGTAGGCCATGGCCTTGTTGGACAAATGGTCAAACCGGTCGCGAAGGTCCGGGTAGCTGTAGATCGGATTTTGATCGAGTCGGTTTTCGGGAACCCGCCATTCGTATCCCACCGTCCGGTACTCCACCCACTGGGCGAAGGCCTCGTTGTACCAGCGGGGCACATTGCCCCGGGTCACCGCATCCAGGAAGAGATGGGCGAATTCATGATACAGGGGACCCTCTTCATGGAAGCGGCGTTGCCACTCTTCCCGGCGATGGTCGGTAAGGGGTTCCTCCATCCATTCTTCGGGATTGAGAAGATAGATTCCTCCGGCGTAGTAGACCCCGGTCGCGCTTTGATCCGGCGGCCAGGAAAAGCGTCGCTGCATGGTCTCACGGTCGGGAAACAGGTAGACGGGTACGGGTTTTTTCAGACGGAAATCAAACATCCGTTCGAAATCCTCGGCCACCCGCTCCGCCTCCCGAAGGATCGCTTTCGCTTCCCCTTCCATCGACGGAGGATAATGGAGGATGAACCGCTCCGTTTCAAGCTGCAGGTTGCCCCGGAACCGCCATCCTTCCAACCATTCGCTTCCTTCGTATATCACGGGGCGCGCCGCCGCCGACACATGGTGAAACCCCTTGGTCAGGGTGAGCAGGGCGAGTCCCGCCAGGAATAGGGCGAGCCAGGTCAACCTGCGAATTTGTTTCCTATTCGACATCATTGTCGCACAATCCTTCCACTGAAACAATCTGCTTGCCTTAAGTGTAACATGGGAGGAGTCCGGCGCCGTTTGGGAGATGGAGGAAAAGGGTGCCTCCTTGGGCAAACGCCTTGTTCCCGGCGGCCGGGAAAGGAATATACTGGGGAAAGCGAAGGATGCAGGGAGGGCGAAGCATGAGCAAGGTGCGGAGAATCCGCCGTTACCAGCAGATCGCCAGCAAAATGTTGAAAACCAGAGTGCTTCAGCGGGATCCGTCCCTCCGGGGAGTGATCCCCGAGACCCTGTGGTATACCCGGCAGAATCTCGAGGAGATGCTGGAGAGGCACCGGACCGTCTACGTCAAACCGGACAAGGGCGGCGGAGGCGTGGGCATCCTTCGGATCGAGAAGCGGGATGAGGGGCGCTTTCGCGTCTGTTTCCGGACGCGATGCAGGGAAGTGGACCGTCGGCGTCTTTTTGCCGCCGTTGAATCCTGTCTCTCCCCCGAAAAGCATTATCTGGTCCAGCAGGGGATTCCCCTGGCGCTTTACCGCGGGTCCCCCTTTGATCTTCGGATTCTGCTGCAGAAGCCGGGCCGCCGGTGGATCGTTTCGGGAATGGTGGCCAAAGTGGCCGCGTCCGGACGGTTCGTGACCAACTATTGCCGGGGAGGACATCCCCTGCCGGTGGAGACCGCTTTGAAGGCGGTAATCCGCGAACCTGTGGCAAGGGAGTGGATGATCCGGGAGCTCCATCGCATGGCCGAGCGGGTTGCGGAGGTGTTGAATGATCGCTTTCCGGGCCTTCGGGAGCTGGGAATCGACGTCGGACTGGACCGGAACGGGCACCCGTGGATCTTTGAGGTGAACACGAGGCCACAATTTAAAATGTTCTCTAAAATAGGCAGAAGGGATCTCTTCGCAAAAATACTGAAGTATCACCGCCTGATTGTATAATCCGCCCCGTTTCGACATAAAAATTATATTTAAATTTCTGTATCTTCGACAAAATCTCCGGTTGACGTCCCGCTGGGGTCCTGATAGTATCGGTAATAACGAAAGGTTCAGAACAATCTTGGTAAAACGTCAGAGATTCTTCGTCGGGAGCAAGGATCATCTCCGGGAGGACAAGCCGATCCCGGAATGAAAAAAATCATGTGCGGATGAGGTGAAGTCGGATGTCGATCACCGTCGGTGTGTATATCGGGAAGAAGGACCGGATCATTCGCTATTGGTACGAAACCCTGCCGCGGGGGCAATTTCCCGTATTGGTCAAGTTCTGTATCCTGTCGTATCTGAAAGGGACGGTGTTCCCCCTGGATACCGTTTGTGAAGTTTCCGCTTTCCGGGAACAATTGAACAACATGCCGACCCTTCCTCCCACTCAGCGAAATGTGACCTTCACGGAAGACGACGGTTCCGTCTACGATTGGGTCATGCGGCTGGAACCCGGTTTCCGGAGCGAAGAGATCAAAAACGTGCTGCAGCGGACCATCAACCACACCCTGATGTCTCCTCGGCGCCCTGTTTTCCATTCTTCGGAATACCCGGTACATACTTCCGCTTCCGGCGTGGAGCGGCGGGATGAATCCCGTTCCCCGGCCTGGGCGGGTGTCGGAAACATGATGTGGGAAGACGGTTCCGCGGGATCGTTCCCTTCGTCGAGAGGGGTCAAGGATTCCTACGGATGGGAGGATCTGGTCGTGACGGGACGGGGCCGTTCGCTGGAAAACGGCAAGAGAACCTGAGATGGCAGGCGGAGCGGGATCCGGCCGCCTACGGAGGAGACGGCCCTCCGCTGGGATTTGGAATTTTTAGAGAATCGCTGGGGCTTTGAATTTCATGGGAAAATGAGGAGGAGGGGGCGGCCTTCCCGGAAGGCAACACACCTCTCCTCCTCCCTTTTGTTCTAAGGTCCAACGAGTTTTGACGCCTCATCCATCCGGCCGATGGAGATCTTCCAGAGGGTCGTGGATGGTTTTTTGTTCCTGCCGGTTTGACAGTCCCGCGTTTTCCGAAGAATGCCCATCCGGCCTGTACCGGGCATCTTCGGGAAAACCTCCGGCCCACGGAACCGGGAGGACGGACCGGAACCCGGGAGGAGCCTCCGCTCCGCCGGCAGGCCCCTCCCCCATTGTCTCATTAATTTAAGGAAAGAAATCGTTACACCCCGATTCGCTGGGATTCGTAGTTTTGGTCCATTTCCCTGTGGAAACCGAACAGATAGGTGAAGGCGAACCCGGCGACGTAGGCGATCAACACTCCCAGCAAGTAGAGAAGGCTCTGCCCCGGCTGCATCAGGAGGACGGCGGGAATCCCGGATATGCCGATGGCGACGGTGGCTGTATTCAACGCCGCCTGGAAGGCTCCGCCCACCGCCGCTCCGAGGCAAGCGGTTACAAAGGGACGTCCGAGGGGCAGGGTGACGCCGAAGATGAGCGGTTCGCCGATTCCCAGCATGCCGACCGGGACGGCGCCCTTGATGACGTTTTTGAGGGTCTGGCTGCGGGTCTTTACGTAGACGGCCAGAGCCGCACCCACCTGGCCCGCTCCGGCCATGGCCAGAATCGTCCACAGCGGGTCCAGCCCCGTCTTGTTGAGGAGTTCCATGTGGATGGGGATGAGACCGTGGTGAAGGCCGGTCATGACCAAGGGCAGGAAGGTGCCGGCAAGCACCGCCCCGGCGACGATTCCCCCTTTGTCCATCAAGGCGGTCAGACCCTGGGTGATTCCGTCCGAAATCCATCCCCCGATCGGTTGCAGCACCAGATAGGTGATCACGCCTGTCACCAGCAGTGCCAGCGGCGGTGTCACCATGATATCGATCACTTTGGGGACGAAGCGGCGGATGTTCCGCTCCGCCAAACTGATGAACCAGGCGGCGAGCAACGCCCCGATCAGTCCTCCGCGTCCCGGGACGAGGGCGGTGCCGAACAGGGTGATGTCCGCAATTTCGGGCAGGATGATCAATCCTCCGGCGACGCCTCCCAAGGCCGGCGTTCCGCCGAATTCCCGGGCGGTGTTGATGCCGACGAAGACGGCGAGGTAGGTGAACACCACCTTGCTGATGGCGTTCAACAGCAGGACCAGGGTGCTCTCCTGGTCGAGATCGAAGGAATAGACCACCGTGTTGGTCAGTCCCATGATGATCCCGCCGGCGATGATCGCCGGGATCAGCGGGACGAAAATGTTGGCAAGCTTACGCAGAAAGCGCTGGACCGGCCCGCGGCTGCGATCCTGTTTCTCCGCCTCCGGATCCCGCACTTCCCCGAGTTTGAGCCCCGTTTCCTCGGCCATCTCCCGAGCGACCTGTGCGGCGGTTCCCGGCCCCAGAATGATTTGAAGCTGATTGGATGAGTGCACGATTCCGGCCACTCCGGGAATCGCTCGGATTTCATCTTCCTTCACCCGATCCGGGTCGTGCAGGGTCAACCGGATGCGCGTCATGCAATGTTGGAGTGTGTCGATGTTGGTCACCCCGCCCACTTTCTCCAGAATGGACCGGGCGATTTCCCGCTTCTTTTCGGACAATGCCGTTCCCCCCTCGGAAAAATATTGAAGGCAGTACCCTAAGTACCCGATTTTCGTCTAATTTAATCGTACTATCCTCCTTTTTCATTATATTCCGTCCGGTCGTATTTTTGGGTCATAAATTGAAATATTTTGTCGAAGTGCTTATTCTTAGAAGGAAATTCGGTGCAAACAATGGAAAGATGATGAGAGGGACTTCGACATCGGGGACAAAATTCGGGGTGCTGAGGTGGTGATGCTCGTGTGGGAATTGACGGATCGGCTGGATGCCCTGACCATTCCCCTGACAGCGTTGACCGATCCGTCGACACGTTGGGCCGTGTTCGGCGGTGTCCTTCTCTTTCTGATCCTGTGGCTGTCGCTGTTTCGGAAGCTTCCGGCCTTTCTCTACCTTGCGGGCGCTTTGTGTGCACTCATCCTTCTTCGTGCGCTGTTCACGGACGGATGGCTCCCCCTTCTGTGGGTGTTTCTGCTTACCCAGGCGGTCGTTTCCTTCCGCTTCTCCCGGGAATGCACGTTCCTGGTCACTGCGATGATGTTCCTGGTGTATCAGGGGATGCCCTGGATGGATGACGTGTTGGCGGGCCGCTTCCATGCCGGGCTGATTTACGAAAATTTTCCCGCAATCCTTGAAGTCGGCCTCTATTTTGTCCTCAACGCCTGTCTCATCCGGACCCTCCGGAAAGTCCGGAAGGAGAACTTCCAGTTGAAGCGGGAAAACCGGCAGCTGATCGAACGGGTGAACGAAGCTCATCGATCGCTGCACGAGTACATCGTCCAACTGGAGGAGATGTCCCGGCGCGATTACCTGACGGGGCTCTACAACTTCAGCGGATTTCAGGAGCAGTTGACGCGCAGCTTGGCCCGCTGCGCGCCGGACCAGTCTTATCACGTCATCTGTATCGACCTGGTTGATTTTCAGCAGATCAACCTGCAGGAAGGAACCGATGCCGGGGACCAGCTGTTGGTCACCATCGCCCGACGCCTGAAGCGAAGTCTCCCCTCCTACGCCCAGGTGGCCCGATACGAAGGGGATCAGTTCGCCGTGGGATTGATCGGTGACGATTCGGATCTGCGCCATGCCTTGGAGGCCATCGAGTCGGTGTTTTCCGAACTGCGGGAGGAGCGAAGCTTCATCCATTTCTGCTGGGCGACGGCCAGCTATCCCCGGGAGGCGCAGAGCGCCGCCGAGCTGATTCGCCTGGCCGAACACCGGCTCTCGATTGAACAGCGGCGGATCAGGCACGAAGAGGAAGAGCGGCAGCGCCATCTGGAAAAACTGTCGGCAATCGGTCAACTGGCGGCGGGACTCGCCCACGAGATCCGCAATCCCCTCACCTCCATCCGCGGATTTATCCAGATCTCCATGATGGAATCCGAGGAGATGAAAAAGTGGGAGTCGATCATCCTCCCCGAAATCGACCGGATCAACGATCTTCTGAAGCAATTCCTCGACTTGAGCGATACGAGGCCCTCCCGCTTTGTCCGGTTTGAGTTGGACGGGCTGATCGCCGACGTGCTCCGCCTGCTGGAACCGAAGGCCATTTTGGACGGGCATCAGCTGACGGCCGAGCCTCCCCCCTCCCCCGTCATGATGGAAGGGGATCCGGAAAGGTTGAAGCAGGTGCTGATCAATCTGATCAAAAACGGCCTGGAATCCCTCGGGGAGAAGGGACGGGTGTGGATCCGATGGAAGGAGCTGCGAGACCGGATTCATATTCGCGTGCAGGATAACGGGTGCGGAATCCAGCCGGAACACATGTCCCGGATCTTCGATCCCTTCTTCACCACCAAGGGAGACGGAACGGGAATGGGCCTGTCCATCTGCCACCGCATCATCTCCGATCACGGAGGACAGATCCACGTCACCAGCCAGCCGGGCCGCGGCACGATCTTTAACATCCACCTTCCGATCCAGCAGTTAAACGCATCCCCGGTCGCCATTCCCCCGGTGGCGGGAAAGGAAGAAGGAAATCCCCGGCGGGGCGGGTACGCCGAAGCGGAACCTTCAGCGCGTCGCGGGAAGGAGAAGGAAGAGACGGCCGCCGAGGAAACCATCCTGGCTTTGCGCCCCCCCTTGTTGTGAGATAAAATAGGAGAAACAGGGGGAACGTAGCATGAAAAAGGGAAAAAAGGGTTTCAACATCATCTCTCGTTCCGGTGATTTCACCACCCACGGTGGGTATGTGACGGGGACGCTCAACTTGAGCAACCTCTCCTCCGTGCTGATCCACGGTGACGAGGCCAAGATCGATCTGGGTCTCATCCACGCCAAGAGTTCCGTGGAACGGGGAATCAAATTTTCCACCAACAAGGAGGACGTCCCCAACGGCGAGCTTTATTGGGTGGTTTGGGTGACGGTGGACCAGAATGAAAAGGGTCCGTATTACGCCGGTGTGGCGGCTTGCCCGATGTTGATCGACCGGGAGGCCCGCCGGGGATGGAAGATCCTCGCCCACCACGTGAACCGCATGGATGATGCCCTGAAGCGGCGCATTCGGGTAAGCGAGCTGGGGCAGGTGGAGAAAAAGGCCCTCAGGGATTTGTTGATCAGCCACGATGAAAAAATGTGGGACAATTCATCGGAGGAATTGAAGCAGGCGCTGGCCGTCGACGAAGAAAAATGAACGCTGTGTGAACAATTCACAAGTTGCCTTGTTTCCGCCCACAAGGGGCAGTACACTGGGTATAGGTTGGCGTGGAGTTTCCGTTTTGAAAGCGGAAACCAACCGTTTCAACACAGGCTCCGCCGGGTTCGGCGGGAGCGGAAGCCAAGTGACCGGAACACCATCTAGCTAGGACACCGAAGCGGCGGGCATCGAGCCCGCCGTTTCGGTTTTTTTTTGCGCATATGAGGTTGTCTGATCCGCATGAACGATAAGGAGCGAGGGGGAAGAGACTCTCGCTCTTTCCGGTTGGGTTTTGGCTAATCCGACCCGGGGCGGATGCGAAATCGGGCTGCAGCTCGATGGACCGGGAGGAACGTCCTTGTAAAATGAAGGCGGTAGTCGGCGGAACCCGGTCGATGCAGCGATCCGTGGGTCTGGCGTTGGAAAAGGACCAAGGGCGGTCCCTGACGGCAGAAAGGGACGATGACCGGAAGGTGATGGGGCTTTAGGTCCATGGCGTCGCTCTTTCCGACATGTTCAACTGAAGGAGCCGATGTCCCCATGAATCACAAGCATATATACCTGGTGTTCACGAGGACGGGAACCTGGCTTTCCAGGATGATTGGCATCATCTCGAGCCTGAAATATCCCCATGCCTCCATCAGTTTTGACGACCGTTTTACCAACATGTACTCCTTCGGGCGGCTGAATCCTGACAATCCCTTTGCCGGGGGTTTTGTCGTAGAGGACCTGCGCGATGGAGTCTACAGGAAGTTCCCCGACAGCGAATGCCTGATATACGAAATCGAAGTGAGTGAGGAACAGCATCGCTCCATACGGGAACAGATCGAGGAATTCCTGAAGGAAAAGGAAAAGTACCGGTACAATTTCCTGGGGTTGTTCGGAGTGATCACAAACAGGCCCGTCAAAAGGAAGAACCGCTATTTTTGTTCCCAGTTTGTGGCCCATATTCTGATGAACGCCGGTGTCTTTCACAGCGATAAGGCGCCGGAGCTCGTCCGACCGGATGATCTTTTCGCCGTGGAAAACAAACGGCTGATTTATGAGGGACCTGTAAAGGGGATCAAGCCTGCCTCACCGGGCGGATCCATCGGGAAGATCGCGGCGGTTCCGCTGGGAAAGTGCGGATGACATGTCCTTCCTCCCCCATAAACCGGGGCCTTTTCGCACAACCTAAGGGGGAAAGGAGGGAGGGATCCATGCCGGAACGGCAGGAGCACTTTGCCCGCCACGGGGGCGTTCATTTCTCCAACCGGGTTCCGCCCGAGGAGATCAACCGATTTGTCCGCGAACTTCCGCCCGAAAAGAGGGAAAGCCTGTTTGAAGTGCTGAAGGAGCTGGAACAGGCGGGAATGATCGTCATTCACAACGACGGGGTCTGGGCCGACGGCGAGGGGGAAACCGGCGGCAGCCAAGAGTGCTGAAGCCTCGCCGCAGTCCCGGCTTGCATAGCAAACCCTCGACAAAGTATCAGGGGGCGATTTTCCGCCGAGCGACTTTTGTCGCTGTATGGAGTGAGGCGGAAAATCGCTTCCCGACTCCCGGGATTTGAGTTTATCAGCAGTCTTGCAAACCCTGAGGCAGCGCCGCAGGGTTTGCTTTTTTCAGAGGCCCGGAATCCATTTTCTGATCCAATCCCAGAGGGACCCTCCGCCCTTCTCCTCCGTTTCCGGCGAGGGGTGAACGGGACAGCTCTCTTTCGGCTCGGTGCCGGCGATAAAGTATTCCCAGCGCACCTTGGGGCATCGCTTCGTGGCCAGATGTCCCGTGTCCGGATCCACGTAAACCCCCTTCACCCCGTCCGGGACGGTGAAGGTGCGGGCGGATTTTCCGGAGTGGGACTTCTGCATGAAGGTCCCCCAGATCATTTGGGCGAGCCGTCCCTCTTCATGGGGCAATTTTTTGGCGCGGTCGTATCCCACCCAGACCGTCGCGGCCAGATCGGGCGTGTACCCCGCCAGCCATCCGTCCCAGTCCGTCGAACCGGTTTTGCCGGCGCTCGGATAGGGGAAGATCTGCTTGACCCGGTGACCCGTTCCCCCGGACTCGAAGACGCTTCGAAGCAGATGGGTCAGTACGAAGGTCTCCGCTTCCGAAGCCACGCGCCTTTGTTCCGGACGGCTTTCGGCGATCGTTTTTCCCTCGGCGTCTTCGATCCGCAGGATGCCCACCGGTTCGGTGAGAACGCCCCCGGAGGCCAGGGCGGCGTAGGCCCTGGTCATCTCGTAGGGAGAGACCGGAATGCTGCCCAGGGCGAGGGAGGGAACCGGCTTGAAGGGAGAGGTGAATCCCAACCGGCGTGCCATTTCCACGAGCCGATCCCGCCCGATCAGGAAATGGGTTTGCACGGCGTAAACATTGTCCGAACGGGCGATGGCTTCCCTCAGGGTGATGGGACGGCCCGCGTATCGGTTCCGAAAGTTGGCGGGACGATAGGTTCCCCCTTCATAGGGGAAGGCGGTCGGCTTGCTTTCCAGCTTGGTGACGGGAGTGAACCCCTTTTCCAGGGCGGCCAGGTAAAGAATCGGTTTGAAGGAGGATCCGGGTTGCCGGCGCGCAAAGACCCGGTTATATTGGGATGTTCGGTAATCCTTTCCGCCGACCATCGCTCGGATGTGCCCGTTTTTCGGATCGATCGCCAACAGCGCTCCCTGCAGCCCTTCCCTGTTCCCCAGATACCGCTTCACGGCCTCTTCCGCCTCGCGCTGCATATCCATATCCAGCGTCGTGTAGATGCGGAGTCCGCCGCCCCTCAGCTCCGATTCCTTCAATCCGTAACGGTTGATCGCCGTCTGGATGATGTAATCCCGAAAATACGGGGCCCTCGAGGGAGAGGGTTTCGGTTTTGGGGCCAAGGCGATGTGTTGGGCCTTTGCCCGGGCGGCTTGGGAGGGCGTGATCCAGCCGGACCGGACCATGGTGTCCAGAATGGCGTGTTGCCGCCGCTTGACCCGTTCCATCGACGTATAGGGCGAATACCATTTGGGCCCCCGGGGCAGGCCGGCCAGGAAGGCGCTTTCCGCCAGGGTGAGCTGCTTGGCCGGTTTACCGAAATAGGTTTGCGCAGCCCGCTGGATGCCGTAGGCACCGTTGCCGTAATACACTTCATTCAGGTACATCTCCAGGATTTTGTCCTTGGAGAAATGCAGTTCCAGCTGGACGGCGAGCACCGCCTCCTTCCATTTGCGGGACCAGGTCCGGTCGCTGGTCAAATACAGGTTTCTCGCCAGCTGCTGGGTGATCGTGCTGGCCCCTTGGGCGATACGCATTTCCCGCAGATTGACCAGCGCGGCCCGGGCGATGCCGCGGAGGGAAAGGCCGAAATGGTCGTAAAAGGTTCGGTCTTCGGCGGCGAGGGTGGCCAGGATCAGGTGGCGGGGAACGTCCCGGAGCTGGACGGGATCCCGGTGTTCTCCCCTGTCCATCTGGTCGATCAGGTTTCCGCGGATATCGTAGACCTTGGTGGTCATCGGGATGTCCGGCGGCGGGAGGGGGCGGGACTTCAGGTAAAGGAGGGTCACGAGAAGGATGGCCGCCAGGGACAACAGGATGATTCCCGAAAGTTTCAGCAGGCGTTTTCCCCGAGCCATCCACCGCCAAGCGGGAATCCCCTCCAGCGTCGGATCCGGGGGAAGTTGGTTCATGCCGTCGCCCATCCCGTCACGCTCCCTTTTCGATGTCGGCTCAACCGGTTGTGGATGGTTTGTCAACAGTATGGGAGAAGGGGTGGAAGATTATACCTTTCGGGAAGGTGACGTGTTTTTCGTTGAGGTTGGAGGAGAGTTGCTTTATTCTAAGGATGGTGTTGGAAAAAATATCGGAGACTCTTACTTGAAGGGATGGAAGGAGAGCCTTATGGATAAGCTTCAGATGGAATTGTGGTTTACGGAAAAGCAAACGCCCGATCACGGGATCACCAGCAAGATTGTACGCACTCTTCATCACGAAGAGACCAAATACCAGACTGTCGATGTGATTGAGACCCGGCAATTCGGCAACATGCTTCTGCTCGACGGCATGGTGATGACCACGGACAAGGATGAATTCGTTTATCACGAAATGATCGCTCACGTGGCGATGAACACCCATCCCGAGCCGAAGGACGTGTTGGTGATCGGCGGCGGGGACGGCGGAGCGATCCGCGAAGTGTTGAAATACCCCACGGTGGAGACGGCCACCCTGGTGGAGATCGACGAGCGGGTGATCGAGGTGGCGAAGACCTACTTCCCCGCCATCGCCGGCGCGTTGGACGATCCCCGGGTGCGGGTCCGGATTGAAGACGGCATCCGGCACGTGGAAGAAGTGAAAAATGCCTACGACGTGATTCTGGTGGATTCGACGGAGCCGATCGGACCGGCGGTGGGGCTGTTTCAGCGGGATTTCTACGAGCGGATTTTCCACGCCCTGCGCCGGGACGGCATCATGGTGGCGCAGTCGGAATCCCCGTGGTTCAACCGCGACCTGATCGCCCGCGTCTATCACGATATTGCCGATCTCTTCCCGATCGCCCGGTTGTACACCGCCAGCGTCCCCACCTATCCCAGCGGGCTGTGGAGCTTTACCCTGGGGTCCAAGGTGTACGACCCCCTGGAAGTGGATGAGATCAAGCTGCACCGTCCCGAAACGAAGTACTATACTCCGGAAATGCACAAGGCACTGTTCGCTCTGCCCAAATACGTGGCCGAGCTGACGAAATGAGGTGATCGGATGCGTGCGGAGGAAGCTTATTCCGGCAACGTGTTCATCGCCGCCAAGCCGGAGCTGGAGGAGGCCCGGGCGGTGATTTACGGCATGCCGATGGACTGGACCGCCAGCTTTCGGCCGGGTTCGCGGTTCGGTCCGCGGCGAATCCGCGAGGTTTCCCTGGTCCTGGAGGAATACAGCCCCCATCTCCGACGGGAACTGGCGGAGGTTCCCTTTTATGATGCCGGGGACATCCCCCTCCCCTTCGGGAACCCGGAGCGCAGTCTGGAGGAAATCGGCCGCTTTGTCGCAGAAGTGCTTAAGCGGAACAAAATGCCGATCGGCCTCGGGGGCGAGCATCTGGTCACCTGGCCGGCGGTGCGGGAAGTGTACAAGCATTATCCGGACCTGGCCGTCATCCACATGGACGCCCACGCCGACCTGCGGACGGAATACGAAGGGGAGACCCTCTCCCATGCCACTCCCCTGCGGAAAATCGCCGAGCTGATCGGCCCGGAAAACGTCATCCAGCTGGGAATCCGCTCGGGGACCCGCGAAGAGTTTGAATACGCCGCCTCCTCCGGGATACGCTTTCACCCCTTCGAGGTGCTGAAACCGCTGATGGAAGAACTTCCCGCCTTGGCGGACCGTCCCGTTTACGTGACGGTGGACATTGACGTCCTGGACCCGGCCTTCGCTCCCGGAACCGGAACGCCGGAACCCGCGGGCATCACTTCCCGGGAGCTGATGGAATCGATTCACGCCATCGCCCGCTCCGGAGTGAAGGTGGTGGGGGCCGACCTGGTGGAGGTGGCTCCCGCCTACGATCCGACGGATCAGACGGCGGTGGTGGCCGCCAAGATGGTGCGGGAGATGCTCCTGGGTTTCGTCCCGGCTTGAGGAGAACAAATCGGGAGAAGGGGCGAAGTGCGATGGTTTCGGTCAGAGTGAGCGTTTTCTCCACCATTTTCGGCGAGAACGGGGTGGAGGAAATCCGCCGGGAGGCGCAGGGGCGGTTTGCGGAGAAGCAGGACGAATGGGTGCTCAGATATGTGGAAAGCGGCGAAGCGGATGCGGAAACGCGGACGACGGTGAGGGCGAAGGAGGACTCCATCACCGTCATCCGCAGCGGCGGTCTGGATTTCCGCCACACCTACCGCCCCGGGAAAACGGCCACCAGCCGGGTTCTCACTCCGGCGGGAGAGACCGAAATGGAAGTGAAAACCCTGGATTATCGCCGCCGCAGGTGGGAAAGGGGCGGGGAATTGCGCTTTTCCTACGATCTGCGGATGGGCGGGGAAAACTTGGGAACCTACCAGCTACATATTCAATGGAGGGAGGAGCCGTGAGATGACCGTACTGATGAGGATGCGGGAGGCACTCCGTGAGGAAATCAGAAAGGCGGTGCTCTCCGCCGGACTGGCTACGGAAGATAACATGCCGGAAGTGGAATTGGAGATCCCCCGGGAAAAGGCCCACGGGGATTTGGCCACCAACGTGGCGATGAGGCTGACCCGCATCGCCCGTTCCAATCCCCGGGAGATCGCGGCCCGGATCGTGGAGGGGATCGACCGCGACAGGGCCCGGGTCCGCGATATTCAAGTGGCGGGACCCGGATTCATCAACTTTTTCCTCGACCGCTCCTTTTTGACGGAAGTGCTGGAGGAGATCCGGGCCGCCGGCGCCCGATACGGGCGGTCCGAAGCGGGCGGCGGTCAGCGGGTCAACGTGGAGTTCGTCAGCGCCAACCCCACGGGCAGCCTTCATCTCGGCCACGCCCGCGGGGCCGCCGTCGGGGATGCCCTGTGCAATATCCTGGAAGCCGCCGGATACGATGTAACCAGGGAGTACTACATCAACGATGCGGGCAACCAGATCCGGATGCTCGCCCTTTCCCTGGAGGCCCGCTATCTGGAGGCCCTCGGGAAGGAGAGCCGATTTCCCGAGGACGGATATCGGGGACAGGACATCATCGACATGGCCCGGGAACTGGCGGAACGGGAGGGGGATTCACTCCTTTCCCTCGATCGGGAAGAACGGCTTTCCCGGTTGAAGGAGTACGGGTTGAAGCGGATGCTGGACAAGATTCGCCGGGATCTGGAGCGGTACCGGGTCCGGTTCGACGTGTGGTTCAGCGAGCGATCCCTCTATTCATCCGGCGCGGTCGAGCAGGTGCTGAAGGAGCTGGCCGACCGGGGATACACCTACGAGAAGGACGGTGCGGTGTGGCTGAAATCGACGGCCTTCGGCGACGACAAGGATCGCGTCCTTGTCAAAAGCGACGGTTCCTACACCTACCTCACCCCGGACATCGCCTACCACCGCGACAAACTGAACCGCGGTTTCGACCGCCTCATCAACATCTGGGGCGCCGATCACCACGGATATATCCCCCGCATGAAGGCGGCCATCGCCGCCCAGGGACACGATCCGGAGCGACTGACGGTGCTGGTGACCCAGATGGTCAAGCTGTACCAGGGCGGAGAACTGGTCAAGATGTCCAAACGGACGGGGAAGGCCGTCACCCTGGAAGAGCTGATGGACGAGGTGGGGATTGACGCCGTCCGCTATTTCTTCGTCATGCGCAGCCCCGACAGCCATCTGGACTTCGACATGGACCTGGCGGTCTCCCGGTCCAACGAGAACCCGGTCTATTATGTCCAATACGCCCACGCCCGGATTCAGAGCGTCTTCCGCCAGGCCGGGGAACGGGGGCTTTCCCCCGCCACCGATCCGGAAATCCTCTCCCTGCTCGCGGAGGAACAGGAGTACGATCTGCTGCAGGCCCTGGCCGCTTTTCCCGATGAAGTGGCCGGCGCGGCGCAGCAGCTCACTCCCCACCGGGTGGTACGTTACCTGCATGACCTGGCCGCCCTCTTCCACAGCTATTACAGAGCCTATCGGGTGATCGGCGACGACGAGAACCTGTCGCGGGCGAGACTTGCCCTTCTCTCGGGGGTGGCCCAGGTGCTCAAAAACGGCCTGTCCCTGATCGGCGTAAGTGCTCCGGATCAGATGTGAACGGCCGTTTGTCACGGGATGAGGGCTTGGGCTTTTCATCCCCCATCAATCGTTCGCCCGGGGAGGCGATGCATCGTGAAGCTGATTTTGTTGTCCACTTTGACCGGGTTTGTCGCCGGGTTTGTCTTTTCCCTCTTCCGTTTGCCGATCCCGGCGCCGCCGGCCTTGGCGGGCATTTTCGGCATCATCGGAATCTACCTGGGTTACCAGGCGTATCAGTGGGTGAGCCGGTTGTTCTGAATCGAGCGGGTCTTCTCCCACCGGGAGGAGACCCGCTTTCATTGCTTCATCGAAAAGGCGGTGTTTTCAGTGACCGATTCCAAAGAGGATAAAGCCTTTGCAGGGGCGGTTCGGAAAATCGATCCCCGGATCCGCTTGCTTTCCGTCCGGGAACTTTCGGGGGGCGTTTCGGCGCGGACGGCGCTTTTGGAGACAGAAGGACCGGACGACCGGAGGCGTAAGATGCTCTTCCGTCAGCACGGAGAGGCGGATCTTCGGAGGAATCCCCGCATCGCGGCCGACGAGTACCGCCTCCTGGGCCTCCTCCGCTCCGCCGGATTGCCCGTTCCCGAACCGTATGCCCTGGACACTACCTGCGACCTCTTTTCCACGCCCTATCTGGTGATGGAATTCATCGAAGGCGAGACGGTGGATGATCCGGCGGATCAGAGCGCCTACCTCCACCAGACGGCCTTCCAGCTGTCCCGGATTCACCAAGTGGACGCATCCCGTCACGATTTGTCCTTTTTGCCGAGACAGGACGCGTTGGTCCGCAAAATCCTGGAAAAGCGCCCCGTTTCCCCGAAGGGTGAGTGGAGCGAGGGGAGGATTCGGAGCGCCCTGGAGCGGGCGTGGCCGTTTCCGCAGGTCAATCCGGATGTCCTTCTGCACGGGGACTTTTGGCCGGGCAATCTCCTGTGGAGGGAGGGACGGCTGGTGGCCGTCATCGACTGGGAGGATGCGGCCCTGGGAGATCCGCTCGCCGATGTGGCCAATGCCCGCCTGGAGATCCTGTGGGCCTTCGGGGAGGAAGCGATGCAGCGGTTTACGGAAGAGTATCGATCCATGATGCCGGACGTCGATTTGACCCACCTTCCCCTCTGGGACCTGTATGCGGCGCTGAGGCCGCTATCGTCGATTTCCGGCTGGGGATTGGAACCCGACCGCGAGAACCTTATGCGTAAGCGACATCGTTTGTTCGTCTCCCATGCCCTGGAGAAGTTGGAGCTATAGGGGATGAAGGGAGTTCTTCTTGGTATGTACGGGGGGACCTCCCCAAAAAAAACGGGTGAAGGGAACATCTCCCTTCACCCGATCTTGTTTGTCTACACCCACAGAGTCATCGCCAGGATGCAGACGATGGCGCCGATGATGCCGCAGATCACGAACAGGATGGGGAAAAAGCTCCCCTTTTGATCCAGGTGCATGAAGGTGAACAGCTGCAGCACGACCTGGACGGATGCCAGGAACAGGAGGATCGGAATCACCACGGCGGCGGAGACGGAGCCGGTTCCGACGAGGATGAAGGCGATGGCGGTCAGGATCATCATCCAGACAAAGGCTTTCACGTGCTTGCCGGCGCTCTCCGGCTTCTCTTGCTCCTGCGGTTTGACCGTCGACGGATCGATTTTCGGTTCCACCGACCCAACCTCCCTTTTGAAGGCGCAGGAAACCGCGACGATAATCCAGATGATAGTGAATATTATGACATAAGGGCGGGAATTTGTCAAATTTGTGAACGGGCGCGGTCGCCGTTCAGTTCCGTGTAAAAAGGCAGTTTATACCTTTCGGTCGACCCGTTCAAATTTTTCGTTTAAAATGGGAGTGACGAATTTTCGGCACAATCCGCCGGTTTTTCGGCGGGATGTCCGGGGGGTGGAATCATGGAACAGACTCGCTTTACGGAAGAAATGCTGCAGGAAGTGCTCCGTTCCATCGACGAGGGCATTCATGTGGTGGATGCCGAGGGAATCACCATTTTTTATAACCACGTCGCCGCTTCCCTGGACGGTATGTCGGTGGAGGAAGTGTTGGGAACCCATGTGTTGGAGGCGTTTCCCTCGCTCACCTCCAAGACGAGTACGCTGATTCAGGTGATCCAAACCGGTCAGCCCATCTACAATCAGCGGCAGACCTACACCAACCGGTACGGCAAGCGGATCGTAACCATCAATTCCACCGTTCCCCTCCGGGTGGGCGGCGAATTGGTGGGGGCGTTGGAAGTCTCCAAGGATGTGACCCGCATCCAGGAGCTGGCGGAGCAGGTGATCGATCTGAGGAAACGGATCCGCAAGGGCCGGAAACCCTCTGCGTCGGAGCCGCGCCTGTTCCGTTTCGAGGAGATTCTCACGCGAAATCCGAAGATGATGAAGGCCATCGAGCGGGCGAAAAGGGCCGCCGCCACCCGCTCTCCGGTCTTGGTCGTCGGAGAAACCGGAACGGGTAAGGAACTGATCGTCCAGTCGATCCACAGCGCTTCCCCCCGCCGCGACCAGCCCTTTATCGCCCAGAACTGCGCGGCGATTCCCTCTTCCCTGCTCGAGGGAATCCTGTTCGGGACGGTGAAGGGCGCCTTCACGGGAGCGGAGGATCGGCCGGGTTTGTTTGAATTGGCGGACGGGGGTACCCTGTTCCTGGATGAGATTCACGCCATGCCCTCCGACCTGCAGGCCAAACTGCTGCGGGTGCTGGAAGAGGGAGCGGTCCGGAGGGTGGGGGACGGAAATGCGCGCTGGGTGGACGTGCGCATCCTGTGCGCCACCAATGAGGATCCCGCTCTCTGCGTGAAGGAGGGGCGTCTCCGAAGGGATCTGTTTTACCGCATCCAGGTGGTTCGGATCGATTTGCCTCCCCTCCGGGAGAGGCGGGAAGACATCCCCCTTCTCACCTCCCGTTTCATTCACGAGTACAACTGCCGGCTGGGCAAGCTGGTCTCCGGTCTTCGTCCGGAGGTGGAGGAAATCTTCATGCGCTACGATTGGCCGGGCAATGTCCGGGAATTGAAACACGCCATCGAAGGCGCGATGAATGTGGCGGAGGGGGAAACCCTCGCCCTGGAGGATTTGCCGCCCCATCTGACTTCGGGGGAAAAGGCCCCTCAAGCGGAGCGGGAGGGTCGGCCCCTGCGGGAGGTGCTGGCCGAGGTGGAGGAACGGATGATCCGGGAGGCCCTGGCCGCCTGCGGGGGGAATGTCCGGCAGGCGGCCCGCCGCCTGGGAATTCCGCGGCAAACGCTGCAGTACAAACTGCAAAAATTGGGTCTCAACCGCGGAGCATCGTGAGAGTTGTAGGGGGGTTGCAATGGGATCTGGTTTCCGCCCTCGGAAGGAGGCCCTCCCCGTCCAGGCGGGGTGCGCCGCTCTGCTTCTCGTCTGAAGGGGACTGCCTTGTTTCGGTCCGATAGCCGGGCCGATCAGGCCCCTCCTTTTCCGCCGGCCGATTCTCCGATGCTTTGACTGATCCGGGACGTGCGGCCCTGTTTCGGCCCCCGGAACGGGGAAACGATTTGTCAAGCCACAGGTGTGCCGATTTTTCGGCACGCCTTTTTGTTTTCCGAAAGCGAAAAACCCCGTCAACGCAATTTTTTTGCAGTTGGTACGTTTCTTGCAATGGAAAAGGGGTGAAGCCGCAAGAGGAGGGTGGCCCGATTTGACCACACAGCGATCGTATCCGAGAGGGCACCGGTATGGACTTCACCGGGTGTTGGAGCCGAAAGGGGTGATGCCCCAGCCCGCACACAGGCTGGATGCCAGACCGGTCTGCCATGACAATGAGCTGTTGATCGAGGTCGACTGTCTCAACATCGATTCCGCCTCCTTCACCCAGATGAAGGAGGCGGCCGGGGGCGATCCGGAACGGGTGAAGGAACGGATTCTCGGGATCGTCGCCGAGAGAGGGAAAATGCACAATCCCGTCACCAATTCCGGCGGGATGCTGATCGGCCGGGTTCTCGACATCGGTCCGTCTTTTCCGGATCAAGGGGTGAAGCAGGGGGAGAAGATCGCCACGCTGGTTTCCCTCACCTTGACCCCCCTATGCCTGGAAGCCGTGGAGCGGGTGGATCTGGAGACGGGGCAGGTGAAGGTGCGGGGAAAGGCGGTGTTGTTCGCCAGCGGCCCCTTCGCCCGCCTTCCCGACGATTTGCCGGAATCCGTCGCCCTGGCCGTGCTCGACGTCTGCGGGGCACCGGCGCAGACGGCGCGCCTGGTCCGCCCCGGACAGCGGGTAGCGGTCCTGGGGGCAGGGGGGAAATCGGGGCTTCTCTGCCTCTGGCACGCCAAAAAGAAGGCGGGCCCCGGCGGCCGGGTGATCGCGCTGGAAGCCGGGGAGGAGGCCTGCGAGACGATCCGGAGACTGGGGATCGCCGACGAGGTGATCCGGGCGGACGCCAGGCGGCCCGTCGAGGTGCTGGAAAGGGTGGAACGATCCACCGGCGGGCAGTTGGCGGACGTCACCATCAATTGCGTGAATGTGCCCGATACGGAGCTGTCCAGCATTTTGGCCACCCGGGACGGCGGAACGGTTTACTTTTTCAGCACCGCCGTCCGCTTCACCGCCGCCGCCCTGGGGGCCGAGGGCGTGGGGAAGGATGTGAGCATGATGATCGGCAACGGATACGCCCCCGGCCACGCGGCGCTGGCCCTGGAAACCCTCAGGGAGTTCCCCGCCCTGAGGCGGTTGTTTGAGGAGCGCTACGCCCGAGAAGAGAGGCATCCGACGGTTTGATTCCCGCAGCGGGGAGGATGGCGGCCTTGGGCCGCCGTGGCTGCAAACCGATCTTAAAAGGAAAGGAGCCGCATGCCATGCGCGATTGGCGAGAGATCGAACTGTGGAAGGATGTCACCGAGGAGCAGTGGAATGACTGGCTGTGGCAGTTGACCCACACCATCCGCAAACTGGACGACTTGAAGAAGGTGATCAACCTGACGCCGGAAGAGGAGGAGGGCGTGGGGATTTCCAAGGAGACGATCCCCCTCAACATCACCCCCTACTACGCCCTGCTGATGGATCCCGATGATCCGAAGGATCCCATCCGCATGCAGGCGGTGCCCGTTTCGTCGGAGATCATCCGGACGCCCTACGACATGGAGGACCCCCTCCTGGAAGACACCGATTCGCCGGTTCCGGGACTCACCCACCGTTATCCGGACCGGGTGCTGTTTCTGATCACCAATCAGTGTTCCATGTATTGCCGATACTGCACCCGGCGCCGCTTCTCCGGCCAGATCGGGATGGGCGTCCCGAAGAAGCAGATGGACGCCTGCATCGAGTACATCCGCAACACGCCGACGGTGCGCGACGTGCTTCTCTCCGGCGGAGACGGGCTGTTGGTCAACGACCGGATCCTGGAATACCTGCTGAAAAACCTCCGGGAGATTCCCCACGTGGAGATCATCCGGATCGGAACCCGGGCTCCGGTGGTCTTCCCCCAGAGGATCACGGAGAACCTTTGCAACATCCTGAAAAAGTATCATCCGGTCTGGCTGAACACCCATTTCAACCATCCGAAGGAAATCACCCCCGAAGCGAAACGGGCCTGTGAAATGCTGGCCGACGCCGGCGTTCCCCTGGGGAACCAGTCGGTCATCCTGGCCGGCATCAACGACTGCCCCCATGTGATGAAGAAGCTGGTGCACGAACTGGTGAAGATCCGCGTCCGTCCGTACTACATCTACCAGTGCGATCTGTCCGAGGGCATCGGCCATTTCCGCGCTCCGATCTCCAAGGGGCTGGAAATCATCGAATACCTGCGGGGGCACACCTCGGGCTACGCGGTGCCCACCTTCGTGGTGGACGCTCCGGGAGGCGGCGGCAAAATTCCGCTTGCGCCCAACTACATCCTGTCCCAAAGCCCCACCAAAACGGTGTTGCGAAACTTCGAAGGGGTGATCACCTCTTATCCAGAACCGTCCAATTATCGTCCCCATGATCCGGAATCCTGCGAGTATTGCCGGGCGGCCAAAGGGAAGCAGGAGGGCGTTGCGGCGCTGATGAGCGATGAACGCCTCAACCTGGAGCCGAAGCACCTGCTCCGGGAGAGTCGGCGCGGATCCCGCTCCCCCGAACCGACCCAGGCGTAAGGGCCGTGTTGCCGAAGGACTGGACGGGAAGGGAGATGAAACGCCTCGCGATCGTCGGGCTGTCCAAAAACGCGGGCAAGACGACGGTGTTGAATCACTTGTCGGGGGCGGCCGTCTCCCGCTCCCTTCCCGCGGGGCTGGTCAGCATCGGGGTGGACGGTGAGGAGCGGGACGCCTGGAGCGGCCGGCCCAAACCGCAGGTGCTGGTTCCCGAGGGAGCGGTGGTGGCGACGGCGGGTCCCTGCCTGGATGTGCGCGCCGGCAACTGGGAAGTGTTGGAGGAGTTGCCGGTCCGCTCCCTCCTGGGACAAGTCTTTTTGGCGCGGGCGGTGCGCCCGGGGACGGTGAAGCTGGCGGGGATCTGCTCCGCGGAGGAGGTCGATCGGGTATTGGAGGGGTTCGGTCGGCACGGCGTCCGCCTGGCTCTGGTGGACGGGGCCTATGACCGGAAGGCGGCGGCCCACCCGATCCGCTCCGACGGGGTGATCCTGGTGGTTGGCGCCAGTGCGGGCAAAACGCTGGAAGAGGTGGTGCGACGGACCGAGGAATGGGTGCGGATATTCAGCCTCCCGCCCTGCGGGGATCCGCTGCTGGAAAAGGCGGGGAAGCGGGCCGTGCTCGAGGGGTGGACGATGGGAATTGCGGGGGAAGGAATCGAACCCTTTCCCCTCTCCTCCCTCCTGGTCGACCGGGGGAAGCTGTCGGAGGCGATGGGGAGCCGGCCGTGGACCGCACTGGCCGTCCCCGGCGCCTTGACCGACCGGACTTTGATGCTGCTCGCCCAGTGCGGATGTTCCTTTCCCCTGGTCCTCTCCTCCCCCACCCACGCCTTTTTCTCCCTGCGGACGCTGCGTACCTTTCTGCGTAGCGGGGGAGAGATCCGCTACCTTGAACGCCCCCCTCTGGTCGGCGTCGCCATAAATCCCGTCTCCCCGGAGGGCGGTGCCTTCGATCCCCGGGAGATGAAGCGGCGGATGGCCCGCGTGTGCCGTCCCGTTCCGGTGACGGATGTGATCCGGGACGGGTTTGATGGGTTGCACCTGATGCCGTGGAGGTGGGACGGTGTTCATTGACGAGCAGACCAAACAGCACCTGCTGTGGGCGGATGTCCTCAGGGGATTTCGCCCGCGGACGCCGATGGGACGGAAGGCCTGGGAGCGGTTCTCCCCCTTTCTCCCCGGACAGGAGCGGGAATGGGAGGAGGTTTTGGCGGAACAGGAGCGGCTCCGGAAGGCGGCGGAAGGCGATCCCGACTGGGGGCACCGGATCGATGCCTGTCTGTCCCGGGTTCCCGATGTGCTTCCCCTTTTTCCCCTCCTGCGCGGGAAGCAATCCCCGGGCGTGTCCGGCTGGTTTCAGCTGAAGGGATTTTTGTGGCAGGTGAAGAACCTGGGGGAGCGGCTGCGGGAAAAGGGCCTCCAAACCCTGTTGTCGGAGGTGGAACCGGACCTTTGCCCGACCCTCCTTCGCCGCCTCAATCCCGATTCTCCCCTCACCCCCGCCTTCTCCCTCGTTTCCGCCTTCGATGAACGGCTCGGAATCCTCCGGGGGAGGCTGGAGCGGTTGGATCGCAGGATCCGGGAGGAGCGGGAGGCGCTGACCCGGAGAATCGCGGAGGAATACGGGGTCCGTCCCAACCGGTGGGGGGAATGGGTGGTGGACCGCCGGTCCGATGTCTCCCGCCGGATGGCGGAGGACCGTCGCCTCCGTTTGGTGCGGGAGAGTGCCTTCGACCGCGTCTTCGCCCCGGTGCTGTCCCCGGAAGGGGAAGGACGGATGGAGGAGCGGTCGGAACTGGAAGCCCGCCTCGAAGCGGTGGAAAGGGAGGTTCTGGAGGCGTTGGCGGCGGATTTCGCCCCTCATGTGCCCGCCTTGGAAAGGGCTGCGGAGGCGGTGGCCCGGTTCGATCTGCAGTGGAGCCGGATGGAGGCGGCCCGGAAATGGCAGGGATGCCGTCCCCGGTTGTCCGCCGGCCCGATCCGCGTCGCCGGAGGAGTGCATCCGGCGGTGGCCGAACGGCTACGGGAGGAAGGGAGCCGCTTCACGCCGGTGGATATCCGGGTGGACAAAGGGGTGACGGTGATCATCGGTCCCAACATGGGAGGAAAAACGATGGTCCTCCGGACCCTGGGGCTGATCGTCGCCTTGGCGCAGCACGGGTTTTTCGTCCCCGCCGCCCGCTGCGAATTGCCTCTGGTTTCCTTTGTCTCCGGGGTGATGGGGGACGGCCAGGACGCAAGGGCCGGGCTCAGCACCTTCGGGGCGGAGGTGAAGCGGGTGGCGGAATGGTTCGGGAAAAAAGGGGGGCTTCTCCTGATCGACGAGATCGGCCGCGGAACCAACCCGGTGGAGGGGGCGGCCCTGTCGGCGGCGGTGACCGCCCATCTCGCCCAATCGGACCATTGGGCGGTCCACGTCACCCATTATGCCGAAGTGTTGGAAGTGGCGGGGATCCGCAGGTATCGGACGGCCGGTTTGAGGGATGCAGAGAGGGACCGGGGAAGGGATGACTGGGCATCCCGGATGGACTTTCGCCTGATCCCCCTGGCCGAGGGGGAAGGGGTTCCGCACCAGGCGCTTTTGATCGCCGAGGCGATGGGAATGCCCCGGGGGATCGTGGAGGAAGCCCGGCGATGGATCGCGGGGGCCCCCGGGAGCGCTGCGGCGGAACGGCTCGCCGGGGGCGGGCGGGAAACCGGGAAATGCCGGAAAAGGGGTGGCGTGCTTCCCTGGAGGAGTGGGCCGCGCGGCTGAAAGGGAAGTTTCGGGTTTTTTTCGCCGCCGATGTGATGAGGAAGGACGACATCGCGGGAGGTGGGAATGCGTGGAAGAGAAATTGCGCCTCGATTCCCAAAAGATTGCCCGGGCGCGGAAGGCGGCGGCGGATATCGCCGCCGATGTGGACCGGTTTATCGCCGATCGCACGACGGTCGCCGTGGAGCGGACCGTCCTGCGCCTGATGGGGATTGACGGGGTGGATGCCGAAGGGGTTCCCCTGCCCAATGTCCTGGTGGACCACATCCGGGATTCGGGGGGAATCGGGATCGGAGCGGCACCCTGGGTGATCAACGCCATGCTTCACACCGGGGCGGGTCCCCGGGAAGTGGCGGAAGGGGTGGCGACCGGCTCCCTCGACCTGGCCCGCGTCCCCTGGGCCGGGCTTGACGCGATCCGCCGGAAGGGGAAGGAATTGGCCGAGGCCGGGCTGGGCATCATCGAACGGAACCGCCGGGAGCGGGAGGAGAGGATTCGCCGGCTGGGCGAGGGGAAACAGCCCTACCTTTACGTGATCGTGGCGACCGGTGACATCTACGAGGACGCCGTCCAGGGGAAGGCGGCGGCGCGGCAGGGGGCGGATATCATCGCCGTGATCCGCAGCACGGGGCAGAGTCTGCTCGACTACGTCCCCTACGGGGCGACCCGGGAGGGATACGGCGGAACCTTCGCCACCCAGGAGAACTTCCGGATCATGCGCCGAGCCCTGGATGAAGCCGGCGAAGAGACGGGAAGGTATATCCGCCTCTGCAATTACTGCTCCGGCCTCTGCATGCCGGAGATCGCCGCCATGGGAGCCCTGGAGCGGTTGGACGTGATGCTGAACGACGCCCTTTACGGCATATTGTTCCGGGACATCAACATGCAGCGGACCCTGATCGACCAGGCCTTTTCCCGAATGATCAACGCCTATGCCGGCATCATCATCAACACCGGGGAGGACAACTACCTGACCACCGCCGACGCCGTCGAAGCGGCCCACACGGTGCTGGCCTCCCAGTTCATCAACGAGCAGCTGGCCCTCCTGTCCGGCCTGCCGCCGGAACAGATGGGGCTGGGTCACGCCTTTGAAATGAACCCGGACCTGGAGGACGGGCTGCTGATGGAAATCGCCCAGGCCCAGATGGCGCGGCAGATTTTCCCCGACGCCCCCCTCAAATACATGCCCCCCACCAAACACATGACCGGAAACATCTTCAAGGGGCATGTCCAGGATGCGATGTTCAACCTGGTCAGCATCTTGACGGGTCAGGGGATTCAACTGCTGGGGATGATGACCGAGGCGATGCACACCCCCCATATTCACGACCGGAAACTGGCCATCGAGTCGGCCCAATATATTTTCAACAATGCCCGCCATCTGGGGGAGGAAGTGTGGTTCCGGCCCGGGGGGCGGATCGAAAACCGCGCCCGGGAGGTGCTGGACAAAGCCGTCGCCATGCTGGAGGAAGTTCGGGGGATCGGCCTGTTTCGGGCCATCGAGCGGGGCCTCTTCGCCGACGTGAAGCGGGCCTTCGACGGCGGGCGGGGGCTGGAGGGGGTTGTGGAAAAGGAAGACGAATATTACAACCCCTTTGAGGAGGCGCTCAGGGAGCGGCTCGGACTTCCCGGAAGGGGGGATGAACGGGATGGACGTGGATCTCACCCGCGTGAAACCCTACGGGGATACGATGGATGACGGAGTGGTTCAGCTCAGTTTCTCTCTCCCGGTTCCCTGCGGAGAGGAAGCCCGGGAGGCCGCCCGACGGCTGGCCGCCAAGATGGGCTTGGAGGAGCCTCAGGTGTATCACATGACCGATCTGGGAGAGGGCTTCACCTTCTTCATCGTATACGGCCGATGCATTCATACCGTGGATTTTTCCGCCATCCGCGTGCCCAAGGTGGACGCGCCGACGATGGATTTTTACGAGATCAACCGGTTCATTCGGGAACGGATCGGCCGCAAGGTGGTGGTCCTCGGCGCCTGTACGGGGACCGACGCCCACACGGTGGGCATCGATGCCATCATGAACATGAAGGGGTACAAAGGGGAGTACGGGCTGGAGCGGTATCCGGAGATCGAAGCCGTCAATCTGGGGAGCCAGGTGCCCAACGAGGAGCTGGTGGCCAAGGCCCTGGAACTGAACGCCGATGCGCTTCTCGTCTCCCAGGTGGTGACCCAGAAGGGGGTCCACATCACCAACCTGACGGAACTGGTGGAACTGGTGGAGGCCGAAGGGCTGCGCGATCGGCTGATCCTTGTATGCGGCGGCCCCCGGATCCATCACGAACTGGCCCTGGAGCTGGGATACGACGCCGGTTTCGGACCCGGCACCCTTCCGCCGGAGGTGGCTTCCTTCATCGTTCAGGAGCTGGCTCGGCGGCTCCAGCAGGGGCGGATCGGGGCCTGAAGGCTCCCCGCCTCTTCTTTTATAAGGCGATGCGGCCCTCGTCCGACCAATTCCTTATTCCGCCCTTTTTCGGGGCAGAAAGGCGTGCGCGGGCGATCAAAGAACAGCCGGAGCGGGTTTCCGCTTCGGCTGTTGTTTTTAATACTTTTGAAGGAATTCGAAATATCAACCCCCCTGCGATTCCTCGGGAAAAGGATTGGGAGCCTTGTCTGTCTAGTGTCCAAATTCCGGCGAAGGACATCGAATGTTGAATCCTCGCGGCCTTTGTATTACATTACAATCGAACGGGTTCATGTTAAATCTACAAGGAGAATCCTTTGATATTCAATATCATCCATAAATTTGCAGACTTCGAATCTCTTAGAAATTGGACCGTTTGTTCAGACATCATACAAAAAATTTAGGAGCTGGGGCAGCATTCATGGAGCAGACACTCAACACACCTGTCCGGCTTTCCCGCAAGGAGAAATATCGAAGAAAAACCAACGGGACCTACCATCCGATCGTCTGGTTTTTGATCGTCGGGACCGCCGTAACCCGTGTCGCCTCGTTCATGAGCCTGCCGTTTCTGGCCATCCATCTTTCCGATGATCTCCGGCTCAACTCCTTCACGATCGGCATCATCCTCGGCATGAGCGGTTTGACGGGTGCCATCGGCGGATTCATCGGGGGATACCTATCGGACCGGTGGGGGCGCAGGCCGATCATGCTGATCGCCTTTGCGGCCTGGACCGGGGTTTTTTTCGGTTTCTGGTTTGCGGATAAACCGTTTCACTTTTTGATCCTCAACGGATTGAACGGCCTCTGTCGCGCGTTTTTCGAACCGACCTCCCAAGCCTTGATGGCCGATGTGTCGCGGCCCGAACAGCGTCTCCGCATCTTCAATTTGCGTTACGTCGCCATCAATGTGGGGATGGTGGTCGGTCCGGTGATCGGCTCCTATCTGTACTATCTCGTCAGCACGCAGGTTTTCCTTTATACCGGAGTGGTGTACGCCATTTACCTGTTCTTTCTTTTCAGGATCTCGTCCAGATATCGCCGGGATACGACCAAAGGCGGCGGAGAGCGCATCCGTTTTTCCGAATGCCTGGGCGTGATCCGTCGGGATCAGGCCCTGGGATGTTTCGTGCTGGCCGGCATCCTGTTTTTTACCGTCTACGCCCAAATCGACTCCTCCCTGCCGATTTTCCTCGCGCAATTGGAAAAGGGGCAGCTGTACCCCGCGCTGCTTGCCATCAATGCGGGGATCGTGGTGCTGTTTCAGTATTTCGTTTCCCGGTGGACCGAAAAAAAGAGCATTTTGACGAGCCTGTTGGTCGGGAGCTGCTTTGTGATCCTCGGGTTTTTCAGCTTCGCGGCCGGAGAGGAAGCTTCGACTTTCATCACCGGGATCGTTTTCATCACCTTTGGGGAAATCCTGATTTTTCCCGTATCCAGCCTGTTTATCGACCGCCTGGCGGATGACCGGCTGCGCGGGACCTATTACGGTGCCAACCAGTTTTCGCAGATGGGGCTGTTTTTGGGGCCGCTGGTCGGCGGGTGGCTCCTGGAGGTGGTCGGCGGCCGAAACCTGTGGTGGCTGATGGTGCTGATCACCCTGTACATCATCTGGTTCTACGCGCTGGGATACCGAAAGTATGCGCGAAAAAAGGGTTACAACCTCGTGGATGTCATCCGGCGCGTTCTTGTTGACCTTCGCATGGTTTCGCTGCTCAAATCGGCGGCGAAATCCGTCCCGCTGTTGACGCTGATCGTCCTGTCGGTCCTCCTTTCCTATCGCCTCATTGAGGATCGGCTGGAGGCTCCTCCCCGAACCCAAACGGTCCAAATCCAGATCACTCCGGAAGCCAACCTGTTTGAGATCGGAAAACAATTGGAGAGCAAACAACTGATTCACAATTACATCCTGTTCCCGATCTATTCCACCAGTTATTCGCTTTTCAAGCAGGTATACATACAGCCCGGCGTGTACCAGATTCCGCGGGAGATGGGCCTGGAAGAGATCATGTACACGCTCTCCAGGGGAACCTACCAGGTCGTGATTCCGGAGGGGGCAACGGTTTCCGACATCGCGACAATCCTCTCCTATTACGGCGTACAGAGAGAGGAGTTTTTGCGGGCTGCCAACGGAAAGGATTACCCCTTCGACTTCGTTCAACAGATTCCGGATGACCGTCCCTACCGCCTGGAGGGATACCTGCAGCCGGGGAAGTATGAATTCCGGGTCGATGCGACGGCGAAGGAAATCGTCGAGACCATGCTGTACCGCTTTGACCAAATGCTCGACGAGGAGACCCGCGGGAAATTGAAGAAGGGAAACCTGAGCATCGACCAATGGGTGATCGTCTCCTCCCTGATCGAACAGATCGAACCTCATCCGTCCAACCGCCCCTATGTGGCCCGCCTCATGTATGATCGATTGAATCGGGGACAAAAGTTGGGAATCTGGTCCTTACCCCAGCCCTATTCGCGAATAAAACGCTATTACACGTCTTTGTATCCGGGACTTCCTCCCGGGCCGATCAACAACCCGGGAAAGGATGCCCTGAAATCGGCGATCAATCCCGCGGACAAGTAGATCGCCACGCCCTCCGCTCGATCGGCCGAGAACCATCCGGTTCGCGGCCTTCTTTTTATGGGAGGGAAATCGGCGAAAATATCGAAATCATTATAATAATTTGTCCGGTTTGCTTTTGAAAGAGGCATTTGTCCCGGGATGTTCGCTTTCCGTATGAACGCCTGTCAAAGGAAGTGGGGGTTTCATGAAACGGGAAAAGCTTTGGCGACGCGTCGGCTTGTGGGTGATCATCTTCTTGTTGGCATTCGGACTGGCCGTTCCCGCCGGAATTGCCGGGAATGTGACCGCCCAGCCGGATTCCGTCTCCTCCGGGGATGGAGAGGAGCCCTCCGTCGTCCGGGTTGCCGTGGCGGATCGAGCCTCCCTGGAACGGCTGATCGCCGATGGAATGGATGTGACCGAGTATGCCCGCCGGACGCAGGAAGGGATCGAAGTGGACGTGGTGGTGACGCCCAGCCAGTTGAAAAAGCTGGAGAAGCAAGGGGTGCGCCCGGTCGAAACCCTGTACACTCCCTCCGTATGGCGTGCGCGGGTGAAGGAGAGGGAGGCCGCCCTGGCCGAAAAAAGGGCGGTGACGGCCGCCGCCGACACGGTGAAGATCCTGCGGGCGGATTACTTCGAAAACGACACGGGTGCCTTTCTTTCCGTGGAAGCCAAAACCAGTTCGGGGGAGGTTCCCGATGTGATCCTCACCGCCCGGTGGGACAAGGGTCCCGGCACCCAGCCCGGTTCCGGGGGAGAGGCGACGATGGAGCGGTTTACCGATGCGGGAGCTTACATGTATCACCGGATGCTGGTGCCGGTCTCTCACCGGCCATCGTCCGTGCAGGTGACGAGCAGCCAAGGGGGCGGTGCCGAGGCGAAGGTGAAGGAGTGGCCGGGGAAAGGGCCGAAGAAACCCTCTCCCCACTACGTGAAGGATTTCATCAGCCACTACATGACTCCCACCGAAGCGATGGAGCGGATCGAGCGCCTGGCGCGGGAATATCCGCACTTGGCGGAGATCATCGAACTGCCGTATAAGACGAACGGGTACCGGAGAAAAGCCCAAGCCGTGCTGGGCAGCCAGGATGACGCCAAGGTGGTGATCACCTCCCGGGCGTGGGGGCACGAAGGCGGCAACCGGTTGGCGGTTGAGGCCGTCCATCCCGGGAAGCCCAATCATCCCCTCACCGTCCGGGTGAAGGATCATCTCATCACCGTGGAGCTGGCCACCGACGCCTCCGGCTCACCGGTCAGCAGCGCCGCGGAGGTGGCCGCCGCCCTGAATGACCGGGCGGGCCGGTGGGTGACGGCCCACACCTACCGGGGCAATCCGGGCAGTGGCCGGGTGGAGCCCCAGGAGGCGACGCCCTTGACGGATCACCTGGAGGCTCCGGACCACATTTCCCGGGACCCCTTTACCGTCAAGGCGATCCGCATCGGGAAACACCGCGACGGTTCCCGGACGGGGGTGCTGGCATACGCCCAGGAGCACGCCCGGGAATGGGTGACGCCCTTGGTGGCGGTGGAGACGGCGGAGCGGCTTCTCCGCAATTACGCCCACGACAAGGAAACGCGGAAGCTGGTCGACAACCTCGACATCTTCATCATCCCCTCCGTCAATCCGGACGGCGCCCATTACAGCTTCTACGACTACAACATGCAGCGAAAAAACATGGTGAATCATTGCGGTGAAGAGCGGTCGGATCCCGAGTTGCGCAACCAGTGGGGGGTGGATGTCAATCGGAATTACGCGGTCGGGTCCTTCTTCGACGGATTCGTCGGCGCCTCCGGCGACTGCTTGAGCCAGGTGTACGCCGGCGCGGGCAAGTTGTCCGAACCGGAGAGCCGGAACGTGATCGCGCTCGCCGAGAAGCATGCGAACATCAAGTTTGCCATGAACATCCACAGCTACGGCGGCTATTTCATGTGGTCTCCCGGAGCCTACAAACCGGAAGGGCGGGAGACGCTGAAACGGCCGGACCCGGGTGAAGAGGCCTTCTTCTGGGCCGCTTCGGAGCGCATTTTGGCCGCGATCAAGGAGCACCGGGGCACGGTCATCCTGCCCGGCCAGACGGGTCCGGTGGTGGATGTCCTCTATTCCGCGGCGGGCAATTCGGCGGACCAGCTGTGGTATGAGCGGGGGATTTTCGCCTGGAACTTTGAAGTGGGAGCCGACCGGTGGGATCCGGAAGCCAAGCGTTGGCGGTCCGTCGGTTTCCAGCCGCCGTTCTCCGAAGGACATGAAGAGGCGATGGAATTCAGCGACGGTTTGATCGAACTTTTCCGCGTGGCCAGGGACTACGGGAAGGACAGGAAGCCGCCCCAAACCCGGACGGTTCCCCGCCCCGGAGTCCACAAGGGGCCGGTCGAGGTTCGCTTTGAATCGAGCGAGCCGGTCACCATCTATTACACTCTGGACGGCAGCCGACCCACCTTCCGATCGGCCAAGCTGAAAGCCGCCGGCTTGCGGGAAGGGGCGGAGACCCTCACGATCGACAAGACGACCACCATCCGCTGGTTCGCGGTGGACATGGCCGGAAACATCGAGAACCATTACGATCCGGGCGGAAAAGGGAAGAATGACCGGCGGGCCACCTACATCATCCGAAAATAGAGGGAAACGGGGCGGAATCCATCGATTCCGCCCCGTCGCTTTGAATCAGGGGTTTTCGATCTTTTTCCAGTCGGTGTGGGGATGTTCGTAACTGAGCCGCTCATAGGTTTCGAAGCTGTTGTATCCGCCGCGCTTGAGGCTGTAACTCTGCTTGAAGGAGATCACCCGCCACTTTCCACCGACATTTCTCACTTTCACCATGTAATCCTTTTTGTCCGCCTCGCGGTAGATCAGGTAGGTTTTCAGCCCGGGTTGGATGTGAGGATCCTGGGGCGATTCGGTGATGAAGATGGCGGAATTGGAAGGGCGGATTTTTCGGGTTTCCTCCACGCGCCACCTCAGGTCCTCCGCCTTCTTTTGATCCTTCAGCATGGCTGCGGCCCGTTCCAGGTCCCCCTGGACCCAGACGGCCTTGTAAAACTGGACCGCGGTCTGCTCCGCGTCGGAGAGGTCATTGGACCTGCATCCCGTCCACAGGAAAACCGCCGTTAAGATCAACCAAACAGCAGACCAAGGCTTCCGCAATATAGACCACCTCGCCAAAAAACTCCCGCACCGGGAAGAGCGGCGTCCTGTCTCTGTAGTGTGTGGACCCGGACGGATTTTCATGCGCCGGAGCGCTCGCCGCCGCGGAATCGGACCCATCTCGGGCCGGTCGGGAAATCCCCTTCAAAAGCCTTTTTCTTCCTTCCCCTCGACAAGAACGGCAAATCCGAGTACGATGAAAAGGGTTTCATTTCGGCGGGAGAAAAAAGTGAATGAATGACCACTCATTTTGTGGTATAATTTGTTGCAAACGCGACGTTTTTGAAAACGCAGAACGAAATCCGCAGCAAGGCCCGTTTTCGAAGTGCTCGGGAAACCATGAAAGGAGAGCCGTGCCGCATTGCGCACGAACGGCCCAATCCGTGCGGTCCCGCATAAAGAGTGAAAGGAGTGACACCGGTGACCCTCTTGGAAGTGATCAACCTTATCGCATTTCTCACGGTTGCGGGATATGCCGTTTATCTCTTCGCTCACGTGGTGTACAGCCGGTACACCTTCATCCGTCTCGGAAAGCCGGCCAATCTGAAGAAAGATCTGCAGAACCGGTTGAACGAGGTGTGGGTGAACGTCTTCGGCCAGCGCAAACTGCTCAAGGACAAGAAGAGCGGGATCATGCACGTGGTCATGTTTTACGGTTTTATCATCATCCAATTCGGAGCGATCGACCTGTTCATCAAAGGGTTGGCGCCGGGTTACCATCTGCCGGTTCCCGCTTATCCGGTGTTCACCCTTCTGCAGGAGATCACGGTCTTTGCCGTTCTGCTGGCGGCTTTGTACGCCTATTACCGGCGGTTTATCGAGAAACTTCCGCGGTTGAAGCGGGGATGGAAAGCGGGGCTGGTGATCTGGTTCCTCACCTCCTTGATGCTGTCCATCCTGCTGTCCGCCGCCTTTGAACAGCTGTGGCTGGGGCATACGGCCTCCTGGGCGACGCCGATTTCCTCCCTGATCGCGGCACCCTTTGCCCCCTGGCTGTCCGAGGAAGCGGCGGCGGTGCTGTTCTATGTGTTCTGGTGGGCCCATGCCCTGATCCTGTTCTCCTTCCTGGTGTATGTGCCTCAGTCGAAGCACTTCCACCTGATTGTGGCGCCCGTCAATACCTTCCTGAAACGGCAGGGTCCCCCGGCCAAGCCCTCCCTCATCGACTTCGAGGATGAGTCGGCCACCTCTTACGGCGCGGGCAAGATTGAGGATTTTGACCAGAAGCAACTGATCGATCTGTATGCCTGCGTCGAATGCGGCCGCTGCACCAATGTCTGCCCCGCCTCGGGAACCGGAAAGATGCTGTCGCCGATGGACCTGATCGTGAAGATGCGGAACCATCTGACCGCCAAGGGGGCGGCCATCACCTCCCGTTCTCCCTGGATGCCGGCCTTCGCCTTCAGCGAAGCCAACCAAGCCGCCCTGGGAGTGGAAGTGACCCGGGAGGAGGACGGTTCCTACAACTACCCGATCAATCTGGTCGGCGACGTGATCACCGAGACGGAGCTGTGGGCCTGCACCACCTGCCGGAACTGCGAAGACGCCTGTCCGGTGATGAACGAACACGTGGAAAAGATCATCGACATGCGGCGCTACCTGGTGCTGACGGAGGGGAACATGCCCGCCGAGGCGGCCCGGACCTTCCAGAACATCGAGCGCCAGGGCAATCCCTGGGGAATCAGCAAAAAGGACCGCTACAACTGGACGGAGGAGCTGGATGTACCGGTTCCCACGGTGAAGGAGCAGAAGGATTTCGAATACCTGCTTTGGGTCGGTTCGATGGGCTCCTACGACAACCGGAGCCAGAAGATCACCCGCGCCCTGGTGCGCCTCCTGCACCATGCGGGGGTCAAGTTCGCCACCCTCGGCAAAAAGGAGAAAAACTCCGGAGATACCGCCCGGCGCATGGGGAACGAGTTCCTGTTCCAGCAACTGGCGATGGACAACATCCAGCAGTTTGAAAAGTACAATGTGAAGAAGATCATCACCCTGGATCCCCACGCCTACAATGTCTTTAAGAACGAATACCCCGACCTGGGCTTTGAGGCGGAGGTTTACCATCATACCCAGATTTTGGCGAAATTGATCCGGGAAGGGCGGATCCGTCCGACCAAGGAAGTGAAGGAACGGGTCACCTATCACGATTCCTGCTACCTGGGCCGCTACAACGACGAGTACGACGCGCCCCGGTACATCCTGCAGTCGATTCCCGGCATCGAGCTGGTGGAGATGGAGCGCACCCGCGAAAACGCCATGTGCTGCGGTGCCGGAGGCGGCATGATGTGGATGGAGGAAAGGGAGGGCGTCCGAATCAATACGGCCCGGACGGAACAGGCCCTCGCCGTCCGCCCCAGCCTGATCGGCAGCGCTTGTCCCTACTGCCTCACCATGCTGAGCGACGGCACCAAGGCGAAAGAAGTGGAAGATCAGGTGAAGACGATGGATGTGGCCGAGGTGCTGGAGATGGCCGTCGACTTCGACGACAAAGCGGAACAGGCGGAGGGGGTTCACTGATTGCTCCCTTCCCCCCGCCCGTACAAACTCCCCGAAGGCAGAAGCCTCGGGGAGTTTTTTGATTGTGGTTCGCGTTTTTTCGCATGAACGGTCAGATCTTTTATCCGTTCCGTCCGCAAATAAAGGCGCACGTCCGCCGCGGGAGGTGGGGACGTGCGCTTTTCATTGATTTCTATAAAACAGCGCCATCCGCGATCAGCTGCTTTTGCAGCTCCTTTACGTCAATTTCCTTCGGGATGGTATTTTGCGTCAAGGCGAGGGCTGCGGCGGTTCCGGCGGCTTGACCGGTGGCCATCGCGCTCGGGGTCAGCCGCGTGGCCGCGATCGCTTCGTGGGTCGCCGACATACAGCGGCCGGCGACAAGCAATTGTTTACTTTTTTGGGGACGAGACAGCCGTACGGAATATCGAAGGAGCCGTCTCCCTCCACCCAGGCGATTTGCATCCCTTTTCCGCTGGGGGCATGGATATCGATCGGATAGCCGCTTTTGGCGATCGCTTCCTCAAACTTTCTCCCGTTGATCACATCGTCCTGGGTGAGGATGTACTCGCCCACGATTCGCCGCGATTCGCGAATGCCGATCTGGGCCGCCGTGCTGGAGATCGACGCCCGTTCAAAGCCGGGGATCCGCTTTTTCAGGAAATCCGCCACCATCAACACTTGTTTGCGGCCCTCATATTCCGCTTTTGTCAGGTCATCCACCTTTGTCGCATCCAAATCCTGAACCCGCGTCATGTTGACAAGCACTTCATCTTCGGCGGGGCCGGTGAAGAAAAGGACTTGATCGCGGTTGATGGGCAACCCGGCTTCTTCCCATTCTTTGTAGAAGCCCTGTACGGCGGTGAGGGGCAGATCCCTAAGCTCCGCAATAGGGGTTTTCGGATAAAAGTTGTCCGGATTTTTCAAGATCTGCTCCTTGACTTTGGCTAAATCGACCCCCCGCATTCGAAACTTCATGGTCATCGGCTGGGTTTTTTGATCCCCCTCGCGACCCATGATCGTGGGGGCTCCCGCCAAAAACGCCACATCGGCATCCCCGGTGGCATCGATGAAGATTTTCCCCCGTACTTTTTGACGACCCGATTTGGATGTGATTTCGATCTCTTGGATCTCTCCATCCACTGCGGTGACCGTGTCGACGAAACTGTGGACGAGCAGATCGACTCCCGCTTCCTTGAGCATTTCCACGGCGAGCACCTTGTACACTTCGGGATCGTAAGGGGTGACGCTGTAAACAAATCCGCAGGTGTCACGAAGGTGTCCCGGAGATGCACCGCGTGCCATGAGCCGTTGGACGATCTCCTCCGCGATTCCCTTGATCACCTGTTCCCCGCTTTCCGTGTGAAACGTCATCCACGGGTAAACGCCTGCAATGGTGGACATCCCGCCCAAAAACCCGTAGCGTTCGATCAACAGGACCTTTTTATCCTTACGGCCTGCGGCGATGGCGGCGTTCAGCCCCGCCGGGCCTCCGCCGACCACAACCACGTCATACGGCTTTACCACGAAAATCTCCTCCTCTGCAGCTTCCTCTCCTATCTCATGGTAGCTGAATGCCGTTTCGCTTTTCCACAGCAGAAGAATCGGTTGAAACATGTTTCAACCTTCTTCCGGCGAAGAACCCATCTCTCAAAAACGGCTTGCGGCGGAAAAGCTCTGTAGTAACGAAGTGAAAGCGAAAACGGCGAGAAGCGGAGAATTCAAGGTCAGATGATGCTGTCATGTCCTTGTTTTTTCTGCTGCTGTCTCCGGGAGCCGTGTTGAAAAACCCCCATCTGATTGAAAGGTTCCCCTTTTTAGGGGGCGAATCGGGGATTGTTGTATGCTCACGTCCTGTCATGCCATCGTCGTGAATATCGGGCCGGGATCGGACGAAGCGGAGCTTTTATCAAATTTAATATACTAATATGTTTATTATTTTTGGTTTTTGGGTATCCGATCTATGCCGATAATCCTGTCTTGGAGGGATGATCATGAATACGCTCGGCTTGTATGAGGCCCATCTGGATGTGTCCGATTTGCGCACTTCCATCGATTTTTACACGAAAAAGCTGGGTTTCCGGTTGGCCTTTAGGGATCCGGAGCGGAGAATCGCCTTTCTCTGGGTGAGTCAGGGGAAGCGGCACATGATCGGCCTGTGGGAAAAGGAGGAGATCCATCGCGGGCATGTTGCCTTTTCCGTCACGCCGGAGGAGATCGAAAGGGCGGCGGCTTTTTTGCAGGAACGGGGGATCGCCTCCCGGGACTTTTTCGGCAATCCGGAAGCCGAGCCCTCCGTTCACGCCTGGATGCCCGCCGCATCGGTATATTTCAGGGACCCGGACGGGCACAGCCTCGAGTATATCGCCCTTTTGCCGGATGAACCCCGTCCGGAGCTCGGCGTCGTTCCCCTGAGTCGTTGGAAGGAGTTGCGGCGATCATGAGGGTTTACAATTGGAGGATTCCTGTGTAAAATATGACTATTCCCCAAGAAATCCAAACATATGTTTGTATCCCGGGGGAAGATTTCCCTCGGGATTTCAACTTTTTTGAAGGAAGGGATTCCGTTGCGGGCGTGGTTGAACCGGTACGACCGAACCATCTGGATTCGGGTCATCGGAACGGCATTGACGCAGATCACCAGTTTCATGATTCGTCCCTTTTTGATGTTTTATCTCTACTCCAAGTTGGACGGTCATCTTTTCCTGGCCGCGCTGGTGGTCTCTCTCCAGCCCCTGGCGTCGATGATTGTCGGATTGTTCGCCGGGGAGTGGGCGGACAGGGCGGGGAGAAAGCCGGTGATGGCGGCGTCCCTCGCCATACAGGCCGTCAGCATGGCCGGATTTGTGTGGGCGGATTCCGTTTACGCCTTTGCCGGTTTGACCGCCCTGGGCGGAATCGGCCAGTCCCTCTTCCACCCGGCGGCCAACGCGCAGATCGCCGATCTGGTTCCGGAAAACCGACGGGCGGAGGTATATGCCCTATTGCACATGGCCTTCAATGCAGGGGCCGCGGCGGGGCCCATGCTGGGGCTGTTCCTGTTTCGGGCGAACCCCGCCCTGGTGTTCGGATTGGCTTCCGCATCGCTGTTCCTCTTCTTCGCGGCCGTGGTGGGGCTGATTCCGGAGACGAAACCCGCCGGAAGCGAAGGGGCGAAAAGCGGCGGCGAAGGATGGCGGGAGACCTGGCGCTTTCGGGAACACATCCCCCTTTTTCTCCTGACGCTCCTGTGCGTGCCCATGTCTCTTCTCTACGGTCAGGCGGATACCAATTTGCCCATCCACCTGAAGGATCATTTTGACGATTATCAGAAGGTGTTCGCCGTATTGATGACGGTGAACGGAACGCTGGTCCTGCTGTTCCAGATGGCGGTCGCAGGGTGGACGGAACGCTTCGACTCCGGGAAGGTGTTGACGGTCGCGTTCCTTTTGCTGACGGTGGTGTCGGCGGGATACGGGTGGGCCGGCTCCTTCGCCGTGCTCATCGCGGCGGAGGTCGCCTTCACCCTGGCGGAGATGTTGGGGCTTCCGCACACCAACAAGGTGGTGGCCCGCATCGCGCCGGAGCATCTGCGGGGGCGCTATTTCGCCGTCTTCGGCCTCCAGTGGGGAGTGGGACGGAGCCTGGGGCCCGCCTTCGGTTCGGCCGTCTATGTCGCCTGGGGCGGCGATGTGATGTTTTATCTGATCGGCGCCCTCTGTTTCCTGTCCGCCATCGGCATCCGCAGGGTGGTGGACTTGGGGGCTTTTGGCCGCGAGAGGAGGGAAAAATTTGGTCGCATTGCAGGGTAAGTCAGAAATTGTGAGGCGGAAAGAAGGATCCGGAGTGAGATATCGAAGGAAAGGACGACTCTAACGGAACCGGCAGGACGGTTGCCTTTAAACTCAACACACGGGAGCGGGCACTGGTCCGCTCCTTTTTCATGGAGAACGAGGGAGGTCCTCGTTGTCGGGAATCGCGCGGCGACGTTTTTCCCGGTATGCATCAAGCGGGGGAAACCGCGAACTTGGACGGTAGACGGCCAAAATAATCGTTGCGCAAAGGAATGCGAACAATTATGATGGGAATAGATCCCATTGCATAAGATGGTCTTCTTTGAAAGTTGTCGCGATTCCGGCGATCATTCCATGGGAGGATGAAAAGGTGTTGCATAAACCCTTTTCCGCGTTCATGGCGTTTTTGCTTGTCTTCGCCATGATTCCGACGGCTTTTGCCGAGGACGGCGGGCAAACGGGAGTGAAAGACGCCGCCGGCACTGCGGAAACCGATAAAGAAGGCACCTCGGACGAAGCGGAGGAAGATCTCGAAAACGGCGATGCGACGGATTTCGAAGACGTGATCTTCCCGATCCAGGATGATGACGACACTTCCGAAAGCAAGCGCGGAAACGAAAACATCAAGGATGAGGAAGAACAAAGTGAAAACAAGGATGACGATCAAAAGACAACCGAACCGGAGCTGACAGTCAGCGCGGGTGTTGGTTACACCGGCGTTGACGGCGAACATGATTACTCGGTGAGCATCGGTGCATCTTCCCTACAAAAGGTCAGCCGACGGAACTTTTGAGATCCTTCTCGACGGCAGGAAGCCGGTGGAATTGGATTGGGAGGATGGAGGAAACGGACTGAACGCTTCCGCGTCCTTTGAGGTGGACAAGCCGGGTGCGCACAAAGCTCTCGTCCGGTTTCAAGGAGTGGTGGACGGGAAAGAGGTCACCCTGCAAGCCGAGAAGGCTGTCCAATTCCCCGGCAAGGGGTATCGGTTTGAAGTCACCTATGACGGGAAGCGGGCCTTTGGCGGGAAGCTGTTGGGCGTGAAGGATGCGAAAGGAACCTGGTTCATCGGAATTTATGACCATCACAAGGAGGACCGGTTGCTTGAGGAACATTATTCCGGTTCGATCGCGTCCCTTGAGTATACACACCATTTCAAGGATTTGACGCCGGGAACCTATGATGTGATCGTGACTTTTGGCGGCGTGGTTGACGGAGTCGGGGCAGGCGCCACCGGCATCCTGCGGGGAGTGACGATCAAGGCGGACGGCTCGGGAGAGGTCCGGGATCCGGACAAGGACAAGCCGCCGGTGGCTGTCGGTCCCGGTGAAGGGAAAAAAACCATCAAAAACGCCAAGGGAGGCAGACTGCCCGAGACGGCCACCCCGCACCCCGGTTTCGTCCTTCTGGGAGGGCTGGTGTGGTTGTCCGGCTGGGTGCTGTGGAAACTCCAAACCATCGTGGGGTGAACAACGGAAACAAGGAGCGGGCGCTTGTCCGCCCTTTTTCAGGGGGGCCTTTCAAGTGTTTGTCTGCGCTTCGTCTTGGAAATCGCAAACTTTGGCGAAATCCGTCCAAAAGACCCGTTGCGCAGGAAAACGGGAACGAATTATGATGGGAATAGGTCCCATTCCATAAGAATGGGAGGCGGGGAAAAGGAATTTTCCCAAAAGCCGTGCAGATCTGTCGTTGAAACGAGGAATTTGAACGTTGCAGCGATTCTGTCCATCTATTCTACGGGAGGCTGAAAAGCTTGTTGAATCGATTCTTTTCCGTGTTCATGGTGTTTCTGCTCGTGTTTGCCATGGTTCCGACGGCTTTTGCCGGGGACAGCGGGCAATCGGCGGAGCAAGGCGTCGCCCCGGGAAGTGAGAAGGCCGACCGGGGGAACGGAAAAGACGAAGGCCGTGACGACGGGGAGACGGACGGCAAGCCCGAAATGATCGTCCGCCCGAGTGTGGGTTACACCGTCGTCGACAATGAACAGGTGTCAGGTTACGTGAAGGTTTATGCCCATGTCGTCTTTGAGGAATCGGCCACGGGGAAATTTGAGATGTCTCTGGACGGCGAAGATCCGTCGGAATTGGATTGGGAGGAAGGGGTCGACAAGCTGATCGCTGACGGGATTTTCAGGGTAAAAAAACCGGGAACGCATAAGCTCCTCGTCAGGTTCGCGGGAGACGTAGACGGGGAAGAGGTTAGCCTGGAAGAAGAGCAGGCCGTCCAATTCCCCGGCGATCCCTTCAATTTTGAAGTCACCCATGACGGCAAGGGAACCATCGGCGGAAAGCTGTCAGGGGTGAAGAACGCCGAAGGGCGTTGGGTCATCAGCGTATTTGACCCCCATGAGGAAGAAGGGCTGCTGGAGGAACATGAATCCGACACCACCTCCGCCCTGGAGTATTCTCACACCTTCAAGGGCTTGAAGCCGGGAACCTATGAGGTGAGAGTCTCCTATTCCGGGACAATGGACGGGGTGAAGGCAACCGCGGACGGCCTCCTGACCGTGAAAATCGGAGAGGACGCATCGGGAGGCGTCAAGGATCCGGGCAAAGGGGAGCCTCCGGTGAAGGAGGATCCCGATAAAAAAGGAGATGTCATCAAAAACCCCAAGGGAGGCAAACTGCCCGAAACGAGCACCCCTTATCCCGCCTTCGCCCTTTTGGGATCGCTGATGCTGCTGGGCGGGTTGGCCCTGCTGAAATTCCGATTGACCGGGGAATCCTGATCGAAAGCGGCGTTTTTGTCGGCGCGTCAACCTTTGCGGGAGTCCCGACCGGCTCCCGCTTCCTTTTCTTGAATGGTTGCGGAATTCCTCCGAACCCTATATGATGAAGATAAATTCCCGGACTCGGCCGTTTGCGTACGGAGATGGAAGCAGGAAATTCCGCATGGGCAGGAGGGAATGGGAGATGGTTGTCCGTTCGGTCGCCATCGCGCTGATCGTCATCGGGGCATCGATGCTCCTGTACAACGGCTATCAATGGTGGGATCAGATCCGCGTGGCGGTGCATGATCCGAAATTGGCGATGTCGATTGCGGACAACTGGGACGATAGAAGCAAGCAATCGCCGCTGAAGAAGGGGGTTGACACGGACTGGAAGCCGAAGATCGGCGAGGAGATCGGCCAGTTGATCATTCCCCGGATCGGTGCGATTCTTCCCATCATCGAGGGGACCGACGAGGATGAGTTGGCCAAAGGGGTCGGCCATTACGTGGGCTGGGGGACGGTGCTCCCCGGAGAGACGGGTCATGCGGTCCTCTCCGGACACCGGGACACGGTTTTTCGCCGGGCCGGTGAATTGAAGGACGGTGACCGGCTGTACGTGAGGATGAAGGACGGGAACGTCTACACCTATCAGATTCGCAAGCGCTGGATCACCCACGCGGAGGACCGGACGGTGATCGTGCCCAAAAAGGAGCCGATTTTGACCTTGACCACCTGCTATCCCTTCGATTACGTCGGGAATGCTCCGGACCGTTACATCATCCAGTCCGAATTGATCGAGGTGCGCACACCCGAGACGGATCAACGCGTCGAATAGAAAAAACATTCCTTTGTGACAGGAGCGGGCGAATCGCTCCTGTTTGCGTGATCGGAAGAGAAGCGGTTTTCCGATCATTCTTTTCTGATGAATGCCAAAAATAACCTTGTTGTCAAAAAAGACCCTAAAGGATATGCTAAAAGAGAAGGGAAAGCGTTTTCTTTTTGCATGGAAATCGAGCGAGCGCTCGATAAGATTTTCGTGCCAACATGTTCGGAGGTGACAGCCTGTGGCTGAAACGGTGGTTTTGGGCGGCGCCCGCACCCCCTTTGGCAAGTTCGGCGGAGCACTGAAGGATCTGCCCGCCGTGGAGCTGGGCGGAATCGCCATCCGGGAGGCCCTGAACCGGTCCGGTGTCCCGGACGATCAGGTGGACGAAGTGATCATGGGAATGGTGCTGCAGGGCGGGGCCGGTCAGATTCCTTCCCGTCAGGCGGCCCGCAGGGCAGGCCTCCCCTGGGAGGTTCAGACGGAAACGATCAACAAGGTGTGCGCCTCGGGATTGAGAAGCGCCACCCTCGCCGATCAGGTGATTCGCGCCGGCGATGCGGACGTGGTGGTGGCCGGCGGGATGGAGAGCATGAGCAACGCTCCCTATATTGTTCCCGGAGCGCGCTGGGGACAGCGGATGGGGGACGGGAAGTTCATCGACCTGATGATCCACGACGGGTTGTGGTGCGCCTTTGACGGAGTGCACATGGTGGTGCACGGAAGCAATGTGGCGGCCGAGTACGCGGTGAGCCGGGAGGAGCAGGACGAGTGGGCCCTCCGCAGCCATCAGCGGGCCATCGCCGCCATCGATTCGGGGAAATTGGCGGAAGAGATCGTCCCGGTGACGGTGAAGTCCCGCAAGAAGGAGATCGTGGTGGATCAGGACGAATCCCCCCGCCGGGATACGAGTTTGGAAAAGCTGGCGTCCCTTCCCCCGGTTTTCCTGAAGGACGGATCGATCACCGCCGGCAACGCCCCGGGGGTGAACGACGGGGCGGCGGCCTTGGTGCTCTCCTCCGCCCGAAAAGCGGAAGAGCTGGGCGTCAGGCCGATGGCGCGGATTCTCGGACATGCCGCGGTGGGAATGGAGGCCCGCTATTTCCCGATCACCCCGGCCTATGCGGTGCAAAAGCTCCTGAAAAAGCACGGTTTGACGATCGATGACATCGATCTGTTCGAGGTGAACGAAGCCTTCGCCGCGGTTACCCTGTCCAACGGGAAAATCCTCGGTTGGGATCAAGAGAAGGTGAACGTGAACGGCGGTGCGGTGGCCCTGGGTCACCCGATCGGAGCCAGCGGGGCCCGGATTTTGCTGACGCTCATCTATGAGCTGCGTCGTCGCGGCGGCGGGCTGGGAGTGGCCGCCATCTGCAGCGGGGCCGCCCAGGGAGACGCCGTCCTGGTCCGTGTGGATTGAACATTTCCCGGGAAATGGGGCATGACCTTTTTGAGACAGGTTCCGGGATTTTTTTGCTGAGGAGGTTGATCCGATGGAAATTCGTCGATTCAGCGTCATCGGCGCCGGACAAATGGGAAGCGGAATCGCTCAGGTGGCCGCCCAGTCCGGACTGGAAGTGGCGCTCCACGATCTGGAGGAGGACCGGGTGCAAAAGGGACTCCGCGGAATCGAGAAAAACCTGAAGCGGTCGGTGGACAAGGGCCGGATCACGGCGGAGGAAATGGCGCAGGTCCTGGGACGGATCCGCACGACGACGGATCTGAAGGAAGCGGCCGAACATGCGGACATCGTGGTGGAGGCCGTCGTCGAAAACATGTCGGTCAAGCAGGAGGTTTTCCGCAAGCTGGACGAGTGGTGTCCGGAGCACGCCATCCTGGCCAGCAACACCTCCTCCCTTCCGATCACGGAGATCGCCGCCGTGACGAAACGGCCGGAAAAGGTGATCGGAATGCACTTCATGAATCCGGTGCCGGTGATGAAGCTGGTGGAAGTGATCCGGGGACTGGCCACCGCCGATGAGGTGTACGCCGAAGTGGAGGCCCTGGCGCGGAAGATGGGCAAGACCCCGGTGGAAGTGAAGGATTTCCCCGGCTTTGTCTCCAACCGGGTCCTGATGCCGATGATCAACGAAGCCGTTTATGCGGTCTACGAAGGGGTGGCCACCCCGGAGGCGGTGGATGAGGTGATGAAGCTGGGGATGAATCATCCGATGGGGCCCCTCACCCTGGCCGATTTCATCGGGCTGGATACCTGCCTCTACATTATGGAGACCCTCTACGAAGGGTTCGGCGATCCCAAGTACCGGCCCTGCCCCCTGCTCCGCAAGTATGTGAAGGCGGGCTGGTTGGGCCGCAAGACGGGGCGCGGATTTTACGTGTATGATTCGTGATCCCATCGTTCGCCGCTTCGGGAGACGGCCAGGGCGGCGGGCGGGATGAGGAGGATGTTCCATGGAATTCACCTTTACCCATGAGCAGGAAATGATGCGCCGGATGGTCCGAGATTTCGCCCGGGACCGGATCGCCCCGGCCGTCAGGGAGATGGATGAGGAAGACAAGTTTCCCCGGGCGGTCATCGACGAGATGGGCCGGCTCGGTTTGATGGGCATCCCCATTCCGGAAGAGTGGGGCGGAGCGGGGGCCGATTTCATCTCCTACATCCTGGCTTTGGAGGAGATCTCCCGCGTCAGCGCCACGGTGGGGGTGATCGTCGCCGTCCACACCTCCGTGGGAACGTTTCCCATCCTGCGCTACGGGACCGAAGAGCAGAAGAAGAAATACGTCACCCGCTTGGCCCGCGGGGAGTATCTCGGGGCCTTCGCCCTGACGGAACCCCATGCCGGCTCCAATGCGGCGGCAATCCGGACCCGGGCCACAAGGGTCGGAGACAAGTACATTTTGGACGGAAGCAAAATTTTCATCACCAATGCAAAAGAGGCGGACGTCTACATCACCTTCGCCGTCACCGATCCCGACAAGGGGCCGAAGGGAATCACCGCCTTCATCGTGGAGAAGGACACCCCCGGATTTACCGTCGGAAAGAAAGAGAAGAAGATGGGGCTCGGCGGCTCCAACACCTCCGAGTTGATTTTCGAGCGGGCGGAGGTTCCCGTTGAAAACCGCCTGGGGGAGGAAGGTCAGGGCTATGAAATCGCCCTGTCCAACCTGGCCGGCGGGCGAATCGGCATCGGGGCCCAGGCCCTCGGCATTGCGACGGCGGCGCTGGAACACGCCACGGCCTATGCCAAGGAGCGTGAGCAGTTCGGAAAACCGATCGCCGCGCAGCAGGCCATCCAGTTTAAACTGGCGGACATGGCCACGCGGGTGGAGGCGGCCCGCCTCCTGGTCTACCGGGCCGCCTGGCTCAGACAACAGGGACAGCCCTGCAAGAAGGAGGCGGCGATGGCCAAGATGTTTGCCTCCGACACGGCCATGGCCGCCGCCATCGAGGCGGTTCAGGTCTTCGGCGGGTACGGATACACCCGGGAATACCCGGTGGAGCGGCTCTTCCGCGACGCCAAGATCACCCAGATCTATGAGGGAACCAACGAGATCCAGCGCATTGTCGTCGCCGGAGAGCTGCTGAAGGAACGCGGAGAGAAAGGGAAAGCGACACTGGTGAGCACCGGTGTCCGGGAGCGGAGAGAGACCAGCGACGAACGGAAAATCATCCCCCGGTCCTAGAGGGCCGGGGAAAAGGCGATCCCCGGCCGGGGGAGCCGGAGAGGAGCGGAGATCTGTTCCCGACTCCTCCCGGACCAGGGATCTTTCGCGAAAAACCTTGTGACGGGAGCGATGGCCATGGAGTTTCGATTGAGCGAAGAACACGAGATGATGCGGAAGATGGTCCGGGAGTTCGCGGAGAAAGAAGTGGCTCCCACCGCCGCAGAACGGGACGAAAAGGAGGAATTCGACCGGTCCCTCTTCGAAAAGATGGCGGAACTGGGGCTGACGGGGATTCCCTGGCCGGAGGAGGAGGGGGGCGTCGGCGCCGACTATCTGAGCTATGTGATCGCGGTGGAGGAATTGTCCCGGGTGGATGCTTCCGTCGGCGTCACCCTCTCCGCCCACATCTCCCTCGCCAGCTGGCCGATCCACAAGTTCGGGACGCCGGAGCAGAAAGAGCGGTTCCTGCGTCCCCTGGCGGAGGGGAAAAAATTGGGCGCCTACGGCCTGACGGAGCCGGGGTCCGGTTCCGATGCGGCCGGGATGCGGACCACCGCCGTTCGGGACGGGGATTCCTACGTGTTGAACGGCAGCAAAATCTTCATCACCAACGGCGGGGAAGCGGAAATCTACGTCGTCTTCGCCCTCACCGATCCGGAAAAGAGACACCGCGGCGTCACCGCCTTCATCGTGGAGAAGGGAACGCCGGGATTCTCCTTCGGCAAAAAGGAGCAGAAGCTGGGCATCCGGTCCTCTCCCACGCTGGAAATCCTCTTTGACAACTGCCGGATTCCCGCTGAAAACCGCTTGGGGGAAGAGGGAGAAGGATTCAAGATCGCCATGATGACCCTGGACGGCGGACGGAACGGCATTGCCGCCCAGGCGGTGGGGATCGCGCAGGGAGCCCTCGATGCGGCCCTCGCCTACGCCAGGGAGCGGGAGCAATTCGGCAAGCCGATTGCCGCGCAACAGGCGATCCAGTTCAAACTGGCCGACATGGCGACCCGTATCGAAGCGTCCCGTCTGCTCACCTACCAGGCGGCGTGGCTGGAGAGCCAGGGTCTCCCCTACGGCAAGGCTTCCGCGATGGCGAAGCTGTTCGCCGGGGATACCGCCATGGATGTGACCGTCGAGGCGGTTCAGATCTTCGGCGGTTACGGATACACCCGGGAGTATCCGGTGGAGCGGATGATGCGGGATGCCAAGATCACGCAGATCTACGAAGGCACCAACGAGATCCAGCGGCTGGTGATCGCCCGCCATCTGCTGAAGGATTGAGGGGGTGTCGCCTTGGAGGACCTGATCAAGGGTGTCCGGCATAGAGACCGACGGAGCATCGCCCGTGCCATCACCCTGATCGAAGGGGCTTCCGACGAGGCGGAGGCGCTGGCGGAAGCCCTGTACCCCCATACGGGAAAGGCATATGTCGTGGGCGTTACCGGACCTCCGGGCGCCGGAAAAAGCACGCTGCTGAACCGGCTGATCACCCATTTGCGGGGCGAGGGATTGACGGTGGGGGTGATCGCCGTCGATCCCACCAGCCCCTTCTCCGGCGGAGCTCTGCTGGGAGACCGGGTGCGGATGACGGAACACGCCCTGGACGAGGGCGTCTTCATCCGCAGCATGGGCACCCGCGGCCACCTGGGCGGGCTGGCGGCGGCCACCCAGGATGCGGTGCGGGTGTTGGACGCCGCCGGTTTTGACATCATCCTGGTGGAGACGGTGGGTGTCGGCCAGACGGAACTGACGATCATGGAGCTGGCGGATACGGTGGTTCTGGTGCTCACGCCGGGGGCGGGAGATATCGTGCAGGTGTGGAAAGCGGGAATCATGGAAATCGCCGATCTGTTTCTGGTGAACAAAGCCGACCGGGACGGAGCGCGGAAATTGATCGCCGATCTGGAGGAGATGCTGGATCTGGCCGGAAAGAAAGCCTGGCGTCCGCCGGTGATTCCCACCGTCGCCACCGAACGGCGGGGCATCGACGAGCTGTGGCGACAGCTTCAGAGGCACCGGACCCACCTGAGGGAGAGCGGGGAAGGGGCGACCCGGCGCCTGCGCCATCTGCGCCGGGAGGTGCGGGGGCGGATGGAATACCGGCTGCGGCAGCGGCTTTCGGAACTGATGCTTGAACCCGCCTTCCGGGAGGATCTGGACCGGCTCCACCGGAGGGAAGAGGTGCCCCACCGGCTGGTTCGCAAATGGCTCTCCCGCCTGTTTGTCGGGGAAGGGGGGGAATCGTCGTGAAACACCGAAGCAAACCGATTCCGTCCTTCATCAAGAACCAGCGTCTGGTCGAACAGCGGCGGAGGCAGATCGTCCAGGGGGCCGTCGACCTGTTCGTCCGCAAGGGCTTTCACAAGACGACCACCCGGGAGATCGCCCGGGCCTGCGGCCTCAGCATCGGCACGATGTACGAATATATCCAGACCAAGGAGGACGTTCTCTACCTGGTCTGTGACTATATCCATTCCGAACTGGAAAGGCGGCTGACCGAGGCGATCCGCGAAGAGGATTCCGGCCGGGAGAGCCTGAAAAAGGCGATATCCCAGCTGTTCCGGGTCATGGGGGAGATGTCCGACTACGTCCTTCTGATTTACCAGGAGACCAAATCGCTCCCGAAGGAGACGATGAAATACGTCCTGCAGAAGGAAGAGGAGATCACCGGCCACTTTGAGCGGATCCTGGAAAAGGGGATTCGAGACGGCACTCTATCCCTCTCCCCCTCCTCGGTCAAGCTGATGGCCCACAACATCATGGTGATGGGGCAGATGTGGACCTTCCGCCGCTGGGTCCTGGCACGACACTACAGCCTGGAGGAATATACGCGGCTTCAGACGGCGCTGTTGCTGCGCGATCTGAGTCTGGACGAAGGAGGCGGATGAGTGTGGAGACGGACATTTACCGAACGAAGCACACGGTGCGCTTCGTGACCGCCGCCAGTCTGTTCGACGGGCACGACGCATCGATCAATCTGTTCCGGCGCCTGCTGCAGGCTTCGGGCGCCGAGGTGATTCACCTGGGACATAACCGCTCCGTGGACGAAATCGTCGAAGCGGCCATCCAGGAGGATGTTCAGGGAATCGCCGTCTCCTCCTACCAAGGGGGGCACATGGAGTTTTTCAAATACATGATCGACCTGCTGAAGGAGCGGGGAGCCGCCCATATCAAGGTCTTCGGCGGAGGGGGAGGCGTCATCGTTCCCCGGGAAATCCGCGAGCTGGAGGCCTACGGCGTGGCCAAGATCTTCTCGCCGGAGGACGGGCGCAAGATGGGGCTCCAGGGGATGATCAACCACATGCTCCGGGAGGCCGATTTCCCCACCATCAGTGAGATCACCTGGGAAGCGGACCGCCTCGGCGAAGGGGACCGGCGCGCCATCGCCCGGCTGATCACCTTGGCGGAGCGGGCGGCCGGCGGCGATCTCCCGGAAAAGGTCGACGTCCTGGGGGCCTTGTCGGAGCGGTACCCGGAAAAGGAAAGCGTGCCGGTGTTGGGGATTACCGGTACCGGGGGCGCGGGCAAGAGCTCCCTGACCGATGAGCTGGTCCTCCGCTTCCTGGAGGATTTTGCGGACAAAAAGGTGGCGGTCCTCTCGGTGGACCCCTCCAAGCAGAAGACCGGCGGGGCCCTGCTGGGAGACCGCATCCGGATGAACGCCGTGCATCATCCCCGGGTATACATGCGCAGTCTGGCCACCCGGCGCAACCGATCCGAACTGAGCGCGGGGATTCGCGAAGCCATCTCGATCGTGAAGCGGGCCGGCTACGATTTCATCATCGTGGAGACCAGCGGAATCGGCCAGGGGGATGCCGAGATCGTGGAGGTGAGCGATCTCTCCCTCTACGTGATGACTGCCGAATTCGGCGCCCCCTCTCAGCTGGAAAAGATCGAGATGCTGGACTTTGCCGACCTGGTGGCGATCAACAAGTTTGACCGGAAGGGTTCCGAAGACGCGCTCCGGGACGTGCGCAAGCAGTACAAGCGGAATCACCGGCTCTTCGACGTCCCCGATGAGCAGCTTCCGATCTACGGGACGATGGCCAACCGCTTCCACGACCCCGGGGTGAACCGGCTGTATCGGGCGCTGATCGACAAAGTGAATGAGAAGATGGGACTCGGATGGGAATCCTCCCTTCCGGAGGAGAAGCGTTCCCCGGGCATCCATCACATCATCCCGCCGGAGCGTTCCCACTATCTGCGGGAGATCGCCCAGACGGTCCGGGAATACCGCCGGGAGGCGGAGGAGCAGGCCCGGGTCGCCCGTCGGCTGTATCAGCTGAAGGGAGCCCGCGAAGCCCTTGAGGATTCCGCTCCGCAAGAGGCGATCGAGTCGCTGGATCGGGAGATTGAAAGGCGTTCCGCACAGCTTGCCCCCGAAAACAAAAAGATCCTGGAAGGGTGGCCCGAGCTGAGGAAGCGGTATGCGCAGGACGAGTACGTATACAAGGTGCGGGACCGGGAAATCCGCATGCCCCTCTTCACCGAGACCCTGGCCGGCAGCCGGATTCCCAAGGTGGCCCTTCCCCGCTTCGAGGACTGGGGCGACATTCTGCGCTGGTCCCTGTTGGAGAACGTGCCCGGTCAATTCCCCTACACCGCCGGGGTTTACCCCCTGAAACGGGCGGATGAGGATCCCAAGCGCCAATTTGCCGGAGAAGGCACGCCGGAGCGGACCAACCGACGCTTCCACTATCTGTCCAAGAACGATCCGGCCAAGCGCCTGTCCACCGCCTTCGATTCGGTGACCCTCTACGGGGAAGACCCCGATGAACGGCCCGACATCTACGGGAAGGTGGGGGAATCCGGCGTCAGCATCTGTACGCTGGACGACATGAAAAAGCTGTTTGACGGCTTTGATCTGTGCGCGCCGAACACCAGCGTTTCGATGACGATCAACGGACCGGCTCCCATCATCCTGGCCATGTATTTCAACACCGCCATCGAGCAGCAGGTGGACAAATTCCGGGAGGAACACGGCCGGGAACCCTCGGATGAGGAATACGCGGAGATCAAGGAGCGCACCCTGCGCTCGGTGCGCGGTACGGTTCAGGCGGACATCCTGAAGGAGGATCAGGGGCAGAACACCTGTATCTTCTCCACGGAGTTCGCCCTGAAGATGATGGGGGACATCCAGGAATACTTCATCGAGCACGGCATCCGGAATTACTATTCCGTCAGCATTTCCGGATACCACATCGCCGAGGCCGGGGCCAATCCCATCACCCAGCTGGCCTTTACCCTGGCCAATGCCTTCACCTATGTGGAGTATTACCGGAGCCGCGGGATGAAGGTGGACGATTTCGCTCCCAACCTCTCCTTCTTCTTCAGCAACGGGATGGATGCCGAGTACGCCGTGATCGGCCGGGTGGCCCGCAGGATCTGGGCGATCGCGATGAAGCGGCTCTACGGGGCGAACGAGCGGAGTCAGAAGCTGAAGTACCACATCCAGACCTCGGGACGCTCCCTCCACGCCCAGGAGGTGGACTTCAACGACATCCGCACCACCCTGCAGGCGCTGATGGCCATTTACGATCAGTGCAACTCCCTGCACACCAATGCCTATGACGAGGCGATCACCACCCCCACCGAGGAGTCGGTCCGCCGCGCGATGGCCATCCAGATGATCATCACCAAAGAGCTGGGACTGGCCAAAAACGAGAACCCGCTGCAGGGATCCTTCATCATCGAGGAATTGACCGACCTGGTGGAGGAGGCCGTGCTCCGGGAGTTCGAGCGGATCAGCGACCGCGGGGGAGTGCTCGGGGCGATGGAAACCATGTACCAGCGGAGCAAGATCCAGGAGGAATCGCTCCTCTACGAGACGAAAAAGCATTCCGGGGAGCTGCCGATCATCGGCGTCAACACCTTCCTCAATCCCAATCCGCCGGAGGATGTGGAACTGCCCCTCACCCGGGCCTCCAAGGAGGAGAAGGATGCGCAGATCCGAAACCTGCGGGCGTTCCAGGAACGCAACCGGGACAAGGCGCCGGCGGCCCTGGCCCGGCTGAAGCAGGTGGCCCGGGAGGGCGGGAACCTGTTTGCGGAACTGATGGAGACCGTCAAGGTGGCCAGCCTGGGGCAGATCACCTCCGCCCTCTACGAAGTGGGCGGCCAGTACCGGAGAAACATGTGATAAAACGGGGAAAAAACGGATTGTCGGCTGAGGCGCCCTTCTCGGCAGAGGTTCCTCAGCCTCTTTTTTTATGAGATCCTATCCGGTTTTCCCGAATCGCTTCTCCCCGCGAAGGGAACCGGAGTCCCGCCTTGAGCAATCGATTGCCGAGATGGTTGACTTCCCACTTTTTTTGGATAAAATAGACCTACGTGAAACCGTTTGATCCAGGGTGAACCGGGTCATATAGGAAGGGGATGTGTCCGGCGTGAGCGAAAATCTGGCTGCCCAACTGACCGAAGAGGAATTGCGGGAGATGCCCATGGTGGATCTGGTCCACAAAATCCTGCAGAGCAAGGGAGAGCCGATGCTCTACCGGGATCTCCTTCAGGAGGTCGCCCGGTTGAAGGGATTCTCCGAAGAGGAATCGATGCGTTACATCGCGCAGCTGTTCACGGAGATCAACATCGACGGCCGTTTTGTCTGCGTCGGCAGAAGCCTGTGGGGGTTGAAGCATTGGTATCCCACCGAGCAGACCACCGATTCGGCCGTTGCCGGGAATATCAAGGACGACTATGACGATGAAGATCTGGACGAGGAATTGTACGAGGAAGAAGAGGAAGAAGTGCTGGATCAGGATGAATACGGAGAAAGCGCCTTCGAGGACTTTGACGGAGACGATGATTTCCCCGATGATGAAGAGGATACCATGGTGAATGCCGACATGGAGGACGAGGAGGACAATATCTGACGCTTTTGTCGCGATGGGAGCGCCTCCCGAATCCTCCCTTGACATGTACCCGCTCCTCGGGGTAAACTACGAATTGGGCTAAAAGTGGATTCAGGATAATGGGTTAAAAAATGGGAGCCCCCATTTGAAAAGGGGCTCTTTTCGTTTTGCCATCATTCGGGGAATCCTGTTTGTAGGGGGGTCTTTCATGACCAAGTTCATCTTTGTGACCGGCGGGGTTGTTTCCTCCTTGGGCAAGGGAATCACCGCCGCTTCCTTGGGACGGCTGCTGAAAAACCGCAATCTGAAGGTGACCATCCAGAAATTCGATCCCTATATCAATGTGGACCCGGGAACCATGAGCCCTTATCAGCACGGTGAGGTTTTCGTCACCGACGACGGGGCGGAAACCGATCTGGACCTGGGTCACTACGAGCGGTTCATCGATATCAATCTGACCAAGAACAGCAACGTGACCACCGGCAAGATCTATTCGGCGGTGATCAACAAGGAGCGGCGCGGCGATTATCTGGGGGCGACGGTACAGGTGATCCCCCACATTACCAACGAAATCAAGGACCGGGTGTTCCGGGCGGCCCGGGAAACCCATCCCGATGTGGTGATCACCGAGATCGGCGGAACCGTCGGCGACATCGAAAGCCTGCCCTTTCTGGAAGCGATCCGTCAGATCAAAAGCGACGTGGGGCGGGACCACGTCATGTACATCCATTGCACCCTGATACCGAAATTGTCCGCCAGCGGAGAGCTGAAGACCAAGCCGACCCAGCACAGCGTCAAGGAACTGCGCAGCATCGGCATCCAGCCCAACGTGATCGTCTGCCGGACCGAGCATCCCCTTTCGGAAGAATTGAAGCGCAAGGTCGCCCTTTTCTGCGACATCGATCCGGAAGCGGTGATCGAGCTGAGGGATGCGGAGACGCTGTATGAAGTTCCCCTCATGTTGCAGCGGGAAGGGCTGGACCGGATCGTGGTGAACCACCTGGGGCTGGAATGCGGCGAGGCGGACATGACCGAGTGGCAGGCCCTGGTGAACAAGGTGAAAAACCTGTCCCAGAAGACGACGATCGCGTTGGTCGGCAAATACGTTTCCCTTCCCGACGCCTACATGAGCGTGGTGGAATCCCTGAAACACGCCGGTTTTGCCAACGACACCGACGTGGAGATCCGATGGGTCAACTCGGAGGATGTGTCCGATGAAAACGCCGACGAATGGCTCCGGGAAGCCGACGGGATTCTTGTTCCCGGCGGATTCGGCGATCGGGGCATCGAGGGGAAAATTTCGGCCATCCGATATGCCAGGGAACGGCGTATTCCCTTCCTGGGCATCTGCCTCGGCATGCAGATGACCTGTGTCGAAGGGGCGCGCCATCTGCTGGGACTGGATGGCGCCAACAGTTCGGAGTTTGATGCGGACACGCCCCACCCCGTCATCGACATCCTGCCGGAGCAGAGGGAAATCGAGGACATGGGAGGGACGATGCGCCTCGGCCTGTTCCCCTGCAAACTGCTGCCGGGAAGTGTGGCCCAGCGGGCCTACGGAAACGGTCTGGTTTACGAGCGGCATCGCCACCGGTATGAATTTAACAACGAGTATCGCGAACAGCTGGAACGGGTGGGCTACCGCTTTTCGGGGACGTCGCCGGACGGCCGTCTGATGGAGATTGTCGAACTGGAGGACCATCCGTGGTTTGTGGCCACCCAGTTCCACCCCGAATTCCGCTCCCGCCCGAACCGGCCGCATCCGCTGTTCCGCGATTTCATCGCCGCCGCCCTCAGACAGCGTTCGGGTGTGGTCCGGGATGCCGACAATCCGATCAAGGCATGAAAGGAGAGAACGATCCAAGGAGGGCGTCACACCCGGGGGAAAACGGACCCCGTATTTTCCCGAGTTCCCTCCGCTTTGTCCCCGCGGAAACATCCGCGGGGCGTTTTTGTGCCCGAAAAAACTCGGATTTCTCCCATGCAGGAAAACGTTGGTCAAACTCGAAGTATACAGATATAAGGCTTGTTCGGCCGCTTTTTCTTTTCCGCGTGGACTGACGCACGGACGGAAAATACCCCGTTCCGCCTGGATTCGGCACGGTGCAGCAAGGCGGCGGCTCCGGGGAGAAGTCGATCGGAGTTTGAGACCTTCTTCTTTTTAAAGGAGGGGTGAAGATGTCGCTGCAGGATAAAAAAGTTCTGGTGGTGGATGACCAGTACGGTATTCGCGTCCTGCTGAAAGAGGTGTTTTCAAAGGACGGTTTTTGTGTCTACCAGGCGGAAAACGGGCAAGTGGCTCTGGAGATGATCCAAAAAATCCATCCGGATCTGATTCTGTTGGACATGAAGATGCCGGGGATGGACGGAATCGAGTTTCTTCGCCGGCTTCAGGGCGTCCAACCGATGCCCAAGGTGATCATGATGACGGCCTACGGAGAGCTGGATATGGTTCAGGAAGCGACGAAACTGGGCGCTTTGGCCCATTTGACCAAACCCTTTGACATTGTGGAGTTGCGTTCGGAAGTGCTCAAGCAGCTGGTGTCGTAGCGCCGGTTTTTCAGGAGATGGAGAGGGGGAACGGGATGACCCGGTTGGAAGCGAAGATCCGCATTCGGCTCAGTCAGTCGGACGCCCATTACGGGGGGAATCTGGTGGACGGAGCGCGCATTTTGGCTCTGTTCGGCGATGTGGCCACCGAGCTCTTGATCCGTCACGACGGAGATGAAGGGCTTTTTGTCGCCTACGATTCCGTCGAATTCTGCGCGCCGGTCTACGCCGGAGATTTTATCGAAGCCGTCGGTTGGCTGGAGAAAGTGGGCAACACCTCCCGCCGGATGCGTTTTGCCGCCTACAAGGTGATCGAGGCGGGCATCGATCCAAAGGTGCCCTCGGCCGCCCGCGTTCTGGAGGAGCCGATCCTGGTGACACGGGCCTCGGGAACCTGTGTCGTGCCCAAGGATCGTCAACGTCGTTCGGGTGGAGGGGACTGAGATGGACAAGCTGATCATCACCGCGGCGCTGGTGGGAGCGGAGGTGACCCGGGAGGACACCCCCCATCTGCCCGTCACTCCGGAAGAGATCGGGGAGGCGGCGGCGGAGGCCCGGGAGGCGGGGGCGGCGATCGCCCACATCCACGTCCGGGACGCCGAGGGAAAGCCCAGTCAAGACCGGGAGCTTTACCGCCGGGCGATCGAGGAGATTCGCAAGCGGTGCGACATCATCATACAGGTGTCTACAGGGGGAGCCGTCGGCATGACCGCCGAGGAGCGGCTTCAGCCCGTCGCGTTGCGCCCGGAGATGGCCACCCTGACGACGGGAACGGTCAATTTCGGTGACGGGGTGTTCCTCAACCCGCCGCAGGAAATCGAACATTTTGCGAAAGTGATGCAGGAATGCGGGGTCCGTCCCGAATTCGAAATCTTCGATGTGGGGATGATCCAGAACGCCCTTCGCCTGGTGAAAAAGGGGCTGGTGACGGGTCACCTCCATTTCGACTTCGTCCTGGGCGTGCCGGGAGGCATCCCGGCCACGGCGCAAAACCTGCTCCATCTGGTGGGACAGCTGCCGGAGGAGGCGACGTGGACGGTGGCCGGCGTCGGGCGGGCGCAGCTGCCCATGGCGGTGTTGGGCATCGTCCTGGGCGGACACGTCCGGGTCGGGCTGGAGGACAACATCTGGTACCGGAAGGGTCAGCTGGCCACCAATGCCCAGCTGGTGGCCCGCATCGTCCGCATCGCCCGGGAGATGGACCGGGACATCGCCACGCCCGGGGAGGCGCGCCGCCTGTTGGGCCTTAGCGGGTGAAAAGGGTCGGAGAGGCGTCATTGGACCTTGCCTTCTCCAGTGATATAATGCAATGGGAAGATCCCGCACACATACCAACAGGGAGGTTTTTTGGATGCCGCTCGTACCGATGTCCCATTTTCTCCCACGCGCCAAACAAGAGGGATATGCCGTCGGACAGTTCAATATGAATAACCTGGAATTCACCCAGGCGATCATCGAGGCGGCCAAGGAAGAGCGCTCCCCGCTCATTTTCGGGGCGAGTGAAGGAGCCATCAAGTACATGGGGCTGAACAACGTGGTCGCGCTGGCCCGGGTGGCCGCCGAGGAATCGGGGCTGCCCGTCGCGCTGCACCTGGACCACGGAAGCAGCTTTGAAATGGTGATGAAATGCATCCGGGCCGGATTTTCGTCGGTGATGTTCGACGGGTCCCATTACCCTTATGAGGAGAATATCCGCCTGACGAAAAAAGTGGTGGAAGCCGCTCACGCCGTCGGCGTCTCCGTGGAAGGGGAGCTGGGTACCATCGGCGGTGTGGAGGACGATCTGCAGGTGGACGATGAGGATGCCCACCTCGCCGATCCGGAGGAGGCGATTCGCTTCTGGGAGGAGACCCGCGTCGACGCCTTGGCCATCGCGGTGGGGACCGCCCACGGCATGTACAAGGGCGAACCGAAAATCCGCTTTGACATCATCGAGAAGGTGGCCCAAAACATCGAGGCGCCGATCGTTCTTCACGGCGGATCCGGCGTGCCGGATGAATCGATTCGCCGATCGATTTCCCTCGGAGTGGGCAAAATCAATGTGAACACGGAAAATCAGGTTGCCTTCACCCAAAAGGTTCGGGGGCTGTTGGCGGAAAAGCCGGATCTGATCGATCCCCGGAAATACCTGGGTCCCGCCCGGGAAGCGATCAAGGAAGTAGTCAAGGAGAAGATTCGCCTTTTCGGCAGTTCCGGAAAGGCCTGAGCCGCACCCGGAGCGGGGAAAAGCCTTCACCCCTTTGTCCCGGGCAGAGGCGGAAGCGTGAAACCATATCACCGAAACCAGGATAGCGGAGGTGTCAGCGTGAAGCTTTTCATCGATTCCGCAGATGTAAACGAAATCCGCGAAGCGCAGTCCCTGGGGATCCTGTCGGGAGTCACCACCAACCCGACCCTGGTGGCCAAGACGGGCCGTTCCTTCGTCGAGCTGCTCAAGGAGATTCTGGAGATCACCGAAGGTCCCGTCAGCGCCGAGGTGCTCTCCACGGACGCCGACGGCATGGTGAAGGAAGCGGAGCCCCTGGCCGCCCTGTCGGATCGGGTGACCATCAAGATTCCGATGACCTGGGAGGGGCTGAAGGCGGTTCATCGCTTGGCCCAGAAAGGGATTCCCACCAACGTGACGCTGGTGTTTTCCGCCAACCAGGCGCTGATGGCGGCCCGGGCGGGGGCGACCTTCGTCAGTCCCTTCGTCGGTCGGCTCGATGACATCAGCCACGACGGAACCCAGTTGATCCAACAAGTCGCCCACATCTTCTCCCTTCACGGAATTGACACGGAGATCATTGCCGCCAGCATCCGGCATCCCGTTCACGTCATCCAGGCGGCGGAAAGCGGCGCCCACATCGCGACGCTTCCCTTCAAGGTGATCAAGCAGATGGTGAACCATCCGCTGACCGACAAGGGTGTGGAACGGTTTTTGGCCGACTGGGAAAACGCCAAGCGCGAGGCGGCCAAGGTTTGATGTCGGGCAAAAGGGAATGAGCGAAAGGAAGGGCGTCAATGGAAATCTTGAAGATCAAGGGTGGTCGTCCCTTGATCGGATCCATCCCGGTCAGCGGGGCCAAAAACAGTGCGCTCGCCCTTCTTCCGGCCACACTGCTCGCCGAGACCCCCTGCACCATCGAGAATGTACCGGCGATCCGCGATGTGAGGGTCTTCGTGAAACTTCTGCGCCGGATGGGTGCCGAGGTCGTGGTGGAGGGTTCGACCCTCAGCGTGGATGCAGCCCGGGTGACCAACCGTCCGATGATCGACGGCGGCGTGCGGAGCCTGCGCGCCTCCTGTTACCTGATGGGGGCCCTGCTCGGCCGTTTCGGGGAAGCCGTCGTCGGTCTGCCGGGCGGATGCCATCTCGGCCCCCGACCGATCGACCAGCACATCAAGGGCTTTGAAGCCCTGGGAGCGACCGTATCCCAGCGGGACGGGGCGATCCACCTGAAAGCGCCTCGGCTAAAAGGCGCCCGCATCTATTTGGACGTGGTCAGCGTCGGCGCGACGATCAACATCATGTTGGCGGCGGTCTTTGCCGAAGGTTTGACCGTGATCGAAAATGCGGCGAAGGAGCCGGAGATCGTCGATGTGGCCACCTTTTTGAATGGGATGGGTGCCCGGATCAAAGGGGCGGGTACCGACGTGATACGCATTCGCGGTACGTCCCGTCTGAACGGATGCCGCCATGCGATCATCCCCGATCGCATCGAGGCGGGAACCTATATGATCGCCGCCGCCGCGACGGGTGGGGAAGTGCGCGTGGATCAGGTGATCCCCCTTCATCTGGAGCCGATCTCCGCCAAGCTGCGGGAGATGGGAATTCCCGTGACGGAAGGGGATGAGTCGGTCACGGTCAAAGGACCGAAGTCCCTTCTCCCCGTGGACATCAAAACGCATCCGTATCCGGGGTTCCCCACGGATCTACAACCACCCTTCACCACCCTCCTGACCCAGGCCGCGGGTACCAGCCTGGTCATTGAAAACGTCTCTGAAGGACGGCTGAGGCACGTCCTGGAACTGAACCGAATGGGCGCCCGGATCCGCACCGACGGTCGGATGGCGATGATCGAGGGAGGCACGCCCCTTACCGGGATACAGGTGAGGGCGGTGGACCTTCGGGCGGGAGCCGCCCTGGTGGTGGCCGGGCTGATTGCGGAAGGAGAAACCGTCATCACCGACATCCATCACATCGACCGCGGCTACGAGCAGATCGACGGGAAACTGAGGCAGCTCGGCGCCGACGTACGGCGGGAATAATCCCCTTCCATCCCTCCGCTTCTGTTTAATCCGCCATTCTTTACTCGCCACTTCCCCCGAATTGGTGTAACATATTAAAAGAATGTGCCGCATTAAATAGCGCGTGATTCAAAATGCAATCCAGTTTTTCCGGGGACCGTATATTCTCTGTGGTGTACGTGAAAGGCTCAAGAGCGGAGGGATGCCAAAATGGACCGGAGTCTGACCATGGAATTGGTGCGGGTGACGGAAGCCGCCGCCGTCTCTTCCGCCCGTTGGATGGGATTCGGGAAGAAGGACGAGGCGGATCAGGCGGCCACCACCGCGATGCGGAAGGTGTTCGATACCATTCCCATGAAGGGTACCGTGGTGATCGGTGAAGGGGAGATGGATGAAGCGCCGATGCTGTACATCGGCGAGCAGCTGGGGTCGGGATCGCCCCCCGAGGTGGATGTGGCCGTCGATCCCCTGGAGGGGACCAATATCGTGGCGAAGGGGCTGTGGAACGCCCTTGCCGTCGTGGCGGTCGCCGACCGGGGCAACCTGTTGCACGCCCCCGACATGTACATGGAGAAGCTGGCCGTGGGTCCCGGCGCGGCGGGACAGGTGGATCTCAACGCGCCGGTGGAGGAGAATCTGAAATCCGTGGCCCGGGCACTGGGGAAGGATATGGACGATCTGGTGGTGGTGATCCTCGACCGCCCGCGCCATCACAAGTTGATTGAGGAAGTCAGGCGATGCGGCGCCCGGATCAAGCTGATTCCCGACGGCGACGTGGCTGCGGCGGTCAACACGGGATTTCCCGACACGGGTGTGGATATCCTGTACGGGATCGGCGGGGCTCCCGAAGGCGTGCTGGCGGCGGTGGCTCTGAAATGCCTGGGTGGTGAAATCCAGGGCCGGTTGGTTCCCGAAAACGAGGAGCAGTGGTCCCGCTGCCGCAAGATGGGGATCGACGATCCCAAAAGGGTGCTGTTCATGGAGGACCTCGTCAAGGGGGATGATGCCATCTTCGCGGCCACCGGAGTGACCGACGGGGAACTGCTCCGGGGAGTTCGCTACCGGGGCGATCTGGCGACCACCCACTCCTTGGTGATGAGGGCCAAGACGGGAACGGTCCGCTTCATCGAAGGGACCCACCGGCTGAAGAAAAAACCCAATTTGGTCATGGAATGACGGCAAGAATAAGCCTTCGCACATCAGGATATGATGGATGTGAACTGATTCTGCAAGGATAGCGTGGTGAGTCAGCGATGGAGATGACGCTCAGCGATCTGGAAAACCGCCGTTTAACCGATTTGTACAAGTTGGCGAAGGAATACCAGATTCCCTATTACAGTCAAATGAAAAAGAAAGAATTGATTTTCGCAATTCTGAAGGCCCGGGCGGAACGGGACGGACTTCTGTTCATGGAAGGGGTTCTGGACATTCTGCCCGAGGGCTACGGCTTTTTGCGGCCGATCAACTATCTTCCCTCCTCGGAGGACATTTACATCTCGGCTTCCCAAATCCGCCGGTTTGACCTTCGACCCGGCGATCTGGTATCCGGGAAGGTGCGTCCGCCGAAGGAGAATGAACGCTATTTCGGCCTGCTTCACGTCGAGGCGGTCAACGGGGAAGACCCCAATCAGGCTGCCGAACGGCTTCATTTCCCCGCCCTTACACCCTTGTACCCCCAGAAGAAGTTGACCCTGGAAACCACGCCGGACCGATTGTCCACCCGCATCATGGATCTGATCGCCCCCGTCGGGCTGGGGCAGCGGGGCCTGATCGTCGCCCAGCCGAAGGCGGGAAAAACGATGCTTCTGAAGGAGATTGCCAACAGCATCGCCGAAAATTATCCCGAGATCGAGCTGTTCGTCCTCCTGATCGACGAGCGTCCGGAAGAAGTGACCGACATGCAGCGTTCGGTCAAGGCGGAAGTGGTCAGTTCGACCTTCGACGAGCTGCCGGAGAATCACATCAAGGTGGCCGAGCTGGTGCTGGAGCGGGCCCAGCGGCTGGTGGAGCACAAGCGGGATGTGGTGATTCTGCTGGACAGCATCACCCGGCTGGCCCGGGCCTACAACCTGGTGATCCCCCCGAGCGGACGGACCCTTTCCGGCGGGATCGATCCCACCGCCTTTCACCGGCCGAAGCGTTTCTTCGGAGCGGCCCGAAACATCGAAGAGGGGGGAAGTCTCACCATTTTGGCCACGGCGCTGGTGGAGACGGGTTCCCGGATGGACGACGTGATTTACGAGGAATTCAAGGGAACCGGCAACCTGGAGGTTCATCTGGACCGTCGGTTGGCGGAGCGGAGGATCTTTCCGGCGATTGATATCCGCCGCTCCGGCACGCGCCGGGAGGAGTTGCTCCTGTCCAAGGAGGAATTGGAAAAGCTGTGGATGCTCCGCCGGTCGATGACGGATTCTCCGGAATATATCGAGGCTTTCATCAACAAACTGGCCGGCACCAAAACCAATGCGGAGTTTCTGGCTACGCTCGAGGCCCGACCCCGGCGATCCAGCACCGCTTCCTGATTTTTCGCAAGTTGTGGGCATAGGGTGTCTCCCCCCCGCATAGAAATGGGAAGTGGAACGGAATTTCCGTTTCGTTCCGTCATTTTTACCGTGCGGGGTGGTGAGATGGCAAGCAAGAAGGCGTTGGTCGCGTCGTCCCTGTCGCTGTGCACCGCTTCATGGCTGGTAAGCGGGCAGGGACAAGCGGTCCATGCTGCCGACGACATCCGTGGGATGAACCCGTCCGAATGGGAAGACGAGCGGGTGGCTCAGGCGGTCCTGTATCAGTACCTCAGCCCCATCTCCAGCGTGGCGGAAGGCAACTTGGCGACCAAAAAGGAGTCCAATCCGCTGACCTACAAGGTGAAGCGGGGAGATACCTTGTACGGGATCGGAAAGGTGTACGGAGTCGATTACCGGAAATTGGCGGCCTTCAACCGCATCAAGAATCCGAGGCTGCTACAGGTGGGCAAGGTGCTGAAACTGCCCTTGAAACGGAAATGGGTTCGGGTCAAAGAGGGGGAGACGCTGGAATCCCTGGCCAAAACCTATAAGACCAGCGAAAAGTTGCTGAAAAAATTGAATCCGGGTGTGGCCGCCGCCGGCTCGGTCTACACGGGGCAGGTGATCGCCGTTCCCAGTCCCATCAAGGTGAAGATGCCGAAGATGGGCCGGGAAAACGGGTCGAAACGGAAGGTGTTGCGCCACGCTTCTGCGGCTGCCGGTGCGTCTTCCTTCAGCTGGCCGGTCTGGGGGCAGATCACCAGCCGGTACGGATGGAGAAACGGACGCATGCACAACGGGATCGACATATGGAACGAGAAGCGGACCAGCAACGTCATCCGCGCCGCCCTGGGCGGACGGGTCATCAAGGCCGGGTATTCGAACGGGTACGGCAATCTGGTCGTGGTGGACCACGGAAACGGCTGGGTGACCTATTACGCCCATCTGAGCCGGATCACCGTCAGCAAGGGGCAGGTGGTGGGCAAGGGCCAATCCCTGGGATACATGGGCCAAACGGGCAATGCGACGGGGGTTCACCTCCATTTTGAAGTGCATCGGAACGGTCGGCCCGTCAATCCGCTGTCCGTTCTTCCCTGAGGGAGGAATGTGCCGGATTTTGATCCCGTCAGGCGGTTTGCTTCAGCCCGTTGCACAACGACCTCTCTTTTCCGGTTGCGGTGGGATTGTCTTCGTGCTATAATACTTTAGCGTGTCATGCAGGAGTTATTCCCCTTGAGCTGCTGGAAAGAGGTGAATTGCGATGAAGGCGGCCATTCATCCCGAATACAAACTGACAACGGTTACCTGCGCCTGCGGGAATACTTTTGAAACGGGATCGACCAAAGAAAACATCCGCGTTGACATTTGTTCCGCCTGCCATCCCTTCTTTACCGGGGAGCAGAAAACGGTGCACAAGGGCGGACGGGTCGACCGGTTCAAGAAAAAGTACAATCTCAAATGAACGTACGTTGTCTTGGGCAAGCCTTAAAGGCTTGTTTTTTTATGCGCAAAAAGGATTAGCAGCCATGATTTTCCTCGTGCGCCTGTGCTACAATACCTGCGGGTGCGTTGCCCAGAGAGTATGGGAGGGGATGAGATGGCGCAAGCACCGGTGCATATGCAGAAGCAGGGATGGATTGAAGTGATCTGCGGCGGCATGTTTTCCGGAAAGAGCGAGGAACTCATCCGTCGAGTCCGCCGGGCCCGGATCGCAAAGCAGCGGGTCTCGGTATTCAAGCCGGCGATCGATGACCGTTACCACAGCGAGGCGATCGCTTCCCACAACGGCGAGCTGATGGAAGCGCAACCCGTCCAGAGGGCCGAAGAGATTTTGGACGCCGTATCTGCCGATTGCCAGGTGGTGGCCATCGATGAGGTGCAGTTTTTTGACGGGGTCATCGTCGAGGTTTGTCAGCGCTTGGCCGACCAGGGAATGCGGGTGATCTGCGCCGGGTTGGACCAGGACTTCAGGGGGCGCCCGTTCGGGCCGACTCCGACGCTGCTGGCCGTAGCCGAATTTGTGACCAAGTTGCAGGCCATCTGTGTCCGCTGCGGAGGGCCGGCCAGCCGGACCCAGCGGATCGTCGACGGCAGGCCGGTCAGGGAAGATGACCCGGTGATCCGCGTCGGGGCTTCCGAGCAATATGAAGCACGTTGTCGCCATTGCCACGAAGTGCTCCGTCGGGAAACATTTCCGAGCAGCTTTTCCACCTCCTGAAGCACACTAAGTGCAGGGAGGTGTTTGCCTTGAGGCAGCGGGTGTGGCTTGTGGCATTTTGTACCTTTTTCCTTTTCGGGACGGCGGCGTGCCAACCGGCCGATCAAGGGCAGGCCGAGCGAAGTCCGCAGACGACCGCCCACCGCTTCAACCGGAATGACGGGTACAACGGGATCACCAACGCCAATCCCAACATGTGGGTGGGTGACTGGTACGCACCCACCAAGAGCGACGACGCCCGCCGGATGAAGCGAATCGTTCGCGGCATCCCGGGGGTGAGGGATGCGGCGGTGGACATCTCCGGCGGGCGGGCGTTTTTGGGGATCGTTCCGGATCCGGCAATCAAAGCGGACCGTTATGCCGCCCTGGAGCAGGAAGTGCGGGACCGACTCGTGGCCGCCTTCCCCCGATATGACTTCACCGTCACCATCGATCCCCGTTCGCGGTTTCACTTGCCGATGCGAGGGAGATGAACAGGAAAAGGGGGCCGTTTTCGGCCCCCGAAAAGGTACTTTTTCATGATGGCGGCGGTGTCTAAAAGTCCGGCAGTACGTTGGCGAGCACGCCCAGGGTGATATTGTAGGTGGCGTGCACCACCATGGAGGTGGAAGTGTTGAACCGCAGGCGAACCGCCCCCAGGGCGAGGCCCACCAGGAAAACGATCAGGGTGGAGAGGCTGAAGCCGTAATTGCTGTGCATCAGGGCGAAGAGAATGGAGGTGAGCAGCAGGCCGAAGCGCGGCTGAAGCGCTCCCCGAAACACGGTTTCCTCGCCGAGGGCGGCGGCGAGGCCCAGGGTGAGAATCCCGGGAACCGTTGTAAACAAAGAGCCGAGCAATTGCTTTGTCAACTCTTCCACTTCCGGATCGGCCGAAATTCCGAAAAAGGCAGCCACGTATTCCAAACCGAAGGCGAGCGCCACCAGCAACAAGCCGATGCCCAGGCCAAAGGCGATTTCCCGGACGGAGGGCTTGACGATTCCCAGGCGGGCGAGGGATTCACCGAATTTCCTGCGGGACAGCCACCCCACTCCGATCAAACCGAGCAGCAGCATCGCGATATCCTGGGTCCACAGTTCGGATATGGAGACGCTGAGGTTTTCCGATTCTCCAATGGCGGCGAGATTTTCCAAACCGATTCCCAGAATCATCAGCAGTTCAAGAATAATCAGCATCGACATGGAGAGGGAAATCACGTGTACCGGGTTCTCCGGATCGATGGGAATGGCCCGGGCGATCCATCGCCTCACCCGGGGGATGAAAAATAAAAGCCCCACCAGGGATGGCGCCCAAATTCCGATTCCCAACAGCCGGACATTGACTTCCGGTTCCGGTTCCAAAATTTCTGCAGGCAACAGGGATAGTGTGAGCAGAAACAATCCGCCCAAAAAAAACATAACATAAATCAGCCCGAGCATCAGATAGCTGGCGATGGCGAATCCCCTTCCCAGTTGGGGCGCTTCGGGATATCGCCGGTCCTCGGCCATGTTAGCCAGCCACAAGATCAAGATAAAGGGCAAAAATTGCAGCAGCATCGAAATCATGGATCGTATCTCCCTTTGATTTAATTTGCTTACGAATTTGCATACGGAAGGGTCCCTCTGTCCGGGATTCCTTATGGTATTATAATTAAATGAGTGTCTTCGTGAAAACCGGGATCCGGGATTCTTTGAAAATCACAGGTGTATCGCACGGGAGTGACCCTGGTGTTAGAGCGATTGAATTCAATTTGCGAGCGATATGAGGAGCTGAGTCGTCTGCTCTGCGATCCCGAGGTGATCGGGGATCCCGAGCGGCTTCGCAAGGTTTCCAAGGAACAGGCGGATCTGGAGGAAATCTACCGGGCCGCCTGCGAATACCGGAAAGTATTGGATCAATTGGACGAGGCGCGCTCCATGCTGGAGGAAAAGCTGGACAGCGAAATGCGCGAGTGGGTCCGGGAAGAGATCGACGGGCTGTCCGGCCGGAAGGAACAGTTGGAGGAGCGAATTCGTCTCTTGCTGCTTCCCAAGGATCCCAATGACGAGAAAAACGTGATCGTGGAGATCCGGGCGGCGGCGGGCGGGGAGGAGGCGGCCCTATTTGCCGCGGACCTTTTTCGGATGTATACCCGCTATGCCGAAAGGCAAGGTTGGAAAACGGAGATCATGGATTTGAACTCCACGGGTCTGGGCGGATTCAAGGAAGTGATTTTCTCCGTCCAGGGAAGGGGGGCTTACAGCCGGCTCAAGTTTGAGAGCGGTGCCCACCGGGTGCAGCGGGTGCCCGCCACCGAGTCCGGCGGACGGATCCACACGTCGACGGCGACGGTGGCCGTGCTTCCCGAGGCGGAAGAGGTGGATGTGGAGATCAACGAGAAGGACATCCGCATCGATACCTTCTGCTCCAGCGGACCGGGGGGGCAGAGCGTCAACACCACCAAGTCCGCCGTCCGCATCACCCATCTGCCGACGGGCATTGTCGTCTCCTGTCAGGATGAAAAATCCCAGATCAAGAACCGGGAAAAGGCGATGCGCGTCCTCCGCGCCCGGCTTCTGGACAAGAAGCGTCGGGAGGAGCAGGCCAAAGTGGCGGATGCCCGCAAGAGCCAGGTGGGAACGGGGGACCGCAGCGAACGGATCCGAACCTATAATTTCCCCCAAAGCCGGGTGACGGACCACCGCATCGGCCTCACGCTGCACAAACTGGATCTGGTGTTGGACGGAGAACTGGATGAGATCATCGACGCCCTGACCATGAACGAACAGGCGGAACTTTTGAAACAGGCGGAGTGATTCTGTCCGGGGGTGAACAGCCATATCTCGTCGGGAAATGGGGCAGTCCATGGAAACCGGGCCGTTGAAGACCGTGGAAGAAGCCTACCGCTGGGCTTTTTCTTTTTTGCAGAAGCGGGGGTGCGATCAGGCCCTCTTTGAGGCGGAACTGCTCTTGCGCCGCCTTTTGGGAAGGGATCGGACCCGCCTGTTTGCCGGAATGGGGGATCCCTTTCCGGAAGATCGGTTGCCGAAATTGCAGGAGTGGTTGAATCGACGGGCAAACGGGGAACCGATCCAATACATTCTCCGGGAACAGGAGTTTTACGGCCGCTCCTTTCGGGTGTCCCCCGCCGTCTTGATCCCCCGCCCCGAGACGGAGATTTTGGCGGAGAACGTGATGCGCGAGGCAGATCGGATCGGGGGTGACCGTCCCCTGTCCGTCTGCGATGTGGGGACGGGCAGCGGGGCCTTGGCCGTCACCCTGGCGGCGGAACGCCCCCGTTGGAGCGTATGGGCGACAGACATCTCCCCCGCGGCGCTGGAGGTGGCCCGCGACAACGCCCGGCGAAACGGCGTGGAGGGGCGGATCCGCTTTGTCCGTGGGGAGTGGCTGAACCCTCTTCGGCATCGCGGTGTCCGGGTCGATGTGGTGGTTTCCAATCCTCCCTACATTCCCTCGAAGGAGATCGCCGCCCTGCAGCGGCAAGTGAGGGATTTCGAGCCGCGCCTCTCCCTGGATGGGGGCGAAGACGGACTGGATGCCTATCGCCGGATCATCGAACAAATCCCGGATGTGCTCCGTTTGCCCGGCCTGGTCGCCTTTGAAGTGGGGGCAGGACAGAGCCGGCGAGTCGCCGAGATGTTGGAAAGGATGCCGCTGCCGGTTTCCGTCGCCATCCTTCCCGATCTGGCGGGAATCGAGCGGGTGGTCCTGGGGAGGATCGGTCAGGCCTCGAAATCTTGACGCGAAATGATTAAACCTCCGGCGGCATGTCCATACTGGTGGATGAGATTTCATTTTTGGGACTGCCGCTAGGAGGGTGACCGATGAGGGTTCGCACTTATCTGTTGGTTATAGCCGCCGCCGTCAGCCTGATTGGAATCCGGACGATGAACGGGGACGATCTGCCGATCGCCGCCACCGCTCAAGCGACGCCTTCATCCCCGTCCGTTCAGCTGGAGATTCCGGAGGAGGCGATCCGCCTGCGAATCCTGGCGAACAGCGATGCTCCCCGGGACCAATGGCTGAAACGGCAGGTGAGGGATGCCGTCCTTCAGGAGATGGAGAGTTGGGCGCAACAACCGGAGAACATCGGAGAAGCCCGCAGGCTGATCAAGAGCCGCTTGCCGCAATTTCAGGCGATCGCCGATGAGACCGTGCGCCGGAACGGATTTGATTATCCCGTCAGGGTGGATTACGGCAAGGTGCCCTTTCCGACGAAATTGTACGGAAACCGGGTGTATCCCGCCGGGGAGTACGAGGCCCTCCGCATCGTGATCGGTAAGGGGGAGGGGGGAAATTGGTGGTGTGTGCTGTTTCCGCCCCTCTGCTTCATCGACATGGAGAGCGGCGATGCCCTTCCCGCCCGGGAAGGAGGCAGGATGACCGCCAGTGCGTACGCGGCGCCGGCCGCTTCGTCGGAAAAACCGTTGGAAGTGAGATTTTTCATCCTGGATACCCTGGAAAAGGTGTTTTCCGGATGGAAGGACTGAGAGCGGAGATTTCCCCACACTCTTCCCATGGGACAAGCCTGTCCCCTTCGATCCCCGCGGACCGGAGGGGACTTTTTTTGCGGTCGGACATTTCGCGGACGGATGGGGCTTGTGGGTTTTTCACCCCAAACGTGATAGAATGGTTTTCGGTTACTTTCGGGGAAAGGAGAAGCTGAACGGGCATGAGCGGAGAGAAAAAAGCGAAGCCGCCCAGTCCAAACCGCGCCTGGGCCTATGTGTTGATCGGCGGGGCGCTGGAAATCGTTTGGGCGTCGGGATTCAAATATGATGCCGTGCCGGACCTCGTCGTCCTCGTTTCCCTCCTGGTCAGCTTCGACTTGATCATCCGGGCCACCAAGGTCCTTCCGGTGGGAACCACCTACGCCGTTTTCACCGCGATCGGCACCGTCGGAACCGTGGTGGTTGAGGCGGTTTCCGAGGGACGGATCGGGCCGCTGAAAGTGATCCTGGTTCTTCTTCTGCTCCTGTGCATCGTGGGATTGAAGGTGACCAGCGGGGAGGAGGGAAGATGATGGACTGGTGGATGCTGGTGGCGGCGGGTCTGTTTGAAGTGGTCGGCGTGATCGGCATCAAGCGGGTATCCGAACGGGACAACTGGACGAACAACATCCTCATGATCGGCGGCTTCCTCATCAGCTTTCGATTGCTCCTGCAGGCGATGGAAACCATCTCCCTCTCCACCGCGTACGCCGTGTGGACGGGGATCGGAACCGTAGGCGGGGCCGTGGTGGGCATGATCTTCTTCAAAGAGTCGAAAAACCCCCTCCGCATTCTGTGCATCCTGGGGATCGTCGCTTGCGTGGCCGCGCTGAGGTTCGTGGAACAGTGACCGCCCCGGATCCGCTCGACCGGACCGCTCCGGGCGGGCTTTTTCTTTTTAAAAAATTTCTCTCCGCAGTTCTGCCCCCTTCCTTCGCCTCATATCATAAAGGGACGAAGCCGAAAGGGGGGCATGTCCCATGTTTGTGATCCGGACAGCCGGCAGCGGGGATGTTCCCGCCATCCTCCGACTGCTTCAGGGAGCGGGCGTGCGGCAGGATGGGGTGGACAAGCACCCGGAACACTTTTGGGTGTTGGAGGAGATCGGGGACCCTCCCCGCATCGCGGGGACCCTCGGGATGGAGATATACGGGAGGGCGGGGCTCCTCCGCTCCTTCGTCGTGGAACGGGAGAGATGGAATCCGCAAGTGGGCGTCAAGTTCTTCCTCCTGGCTCTGTCCGCCGCCCGGGAGAGGGGGATCGACGAACTGTATCTGGCCGCCCCCGGTTTCCTTCCCCTGTTTGAGGCGATCGGCTTTTCCGAGGTGGACGATGCCGAACTACCCGAGCCGATCCGCGGTTCGGAGCACCTGCGGGAAGCGGCGGGGAGCGGGGAAACAAGGCTGATGCGATGCCGCCTTTCCCAGGTGCTCGCGGGAGATGAAGGGGCGACCTCCGTTCCGCGGGAGCACGGGAATGGGGATGAATTCCCGGGCGGAGGCGGGCCATAAGAGCCGGATGCTTTTGATCCCGAGCCGAAGGGTATGGCGGAGAGCCCCCGGCGGACCGGTCCCGCCTTCCCTGTGGTATGATAAAGGGAAAAGGCTTTGGGAAGGGTGAGGACAAGTGGGCAAGGCGGCGCTTCGGTGGCGGATCGGGCAGCATGAGGATGCGGAGACGCTGAGGGAACACCCGGCGATTCGGGAAGCGGCCCGCATGCTCCGGGAGGGGAAGCTGGTGGCCTTTCCGACGGAGACGGTGTACGGATTGGGGGCCGATGCCCGGTCGGAAGAGGCCGTTTCCAGGATTTTCACCGCGAAGGGAAGGCCCGGGGACAATCCCCTCATCGTGCATATCGGCCACGTTTCCCGCCTGCAGGATCTGGTCGCGGAGCTCCCTACGAAGGGGGAGTTGCTGGTCCGCCGCTTTTGGCCGGGCCCGCTCACGTTGGTCCTTCCCCACAAGGGAACGGTGGCCCCAAAGGTGACCGCCGGACTGGATACGGTGGGGGTGCGAATGCCCTCCCATCCGGTGGCGCTGGCGTTGCTTCAGGAGAGCGGATTGCCGGTGGCCGCGCCCAGCGCCAACCGTTCTGGCCGACCCAGCCCGACGGAGGCGGAACACGTTTGGGAAGATCTGGGGGGAGAAATCGACGGCCTTCTGGACGCGGGTCCCACCGGCGTGGGCCTGGAATCCACGGTGGTGGACGTCACCGGTTCGGTCCCCCTGTTGCTTCGGCCGGGGGGCGTCACCCTGGAGGAGCTGCGTGAGACGGTGGGAGAGGTGCGGGTGGATCCGGCGCTGGAGGGGGATGCGCATCCGCCCCGCTCACCGGGGATGAAATACCGCCATTACGCCCCCAAAGGGGAGATGTGGCTGGTGGAGGGAAGCGGAGAAGCGCTGGTCCACCGCATTCGAGAGTTGGCGGATCACGCCCGGAAGGCCGGCCGGCGGGTGGGCATTCTCACCACGGAGGAAAACCGCTTCCGTTATAAAGCGGACCGGGTGGTGGCCTGCGGCCGGAGGGCCGAACCGGAAAGCGTCGCCCGCGACCTGTACCGGGCTCTCCGGGAGATGGACCGGGCGGGTGTCGACTACATACTGGCGGAAACCTTTCCTGCAGAAGGGCTTTTCCGCCCGGTGATGAACCGCCTTTACAAGGCGGCCGGCGGAAGGGTTTTCCGCGCCGACGATCAGTGTCCGAAGGGATCTTCCTCGTGAGACCATCGCGGCGAAAATGGCGCTCCCCGAACGGAGCGGTCTTTCCGGAAGGAAAGGCCGTTTTTTTGTGCGGAGGGGATGCGGCCGGGCGCCGGCCCGACTCTTTTTCGCACCTCCGGCATATCCTGATGAAAAAAGGACCAAAATAAAGTCAAAAAAACGGTTTTTATTTTGTTCCAAAAAAGGTATCATCATGATAGGAGGAATTCGCGTTGGGAAAGGGGCGATTTCGGTTGAGTGCGCTGAGCGCCTCCTTCAGTCCGGAGGAAATCGTCCGAGCGGGTGAGCTCAAGAAGTTGAATCAGACGGAACTTCTGAAGCGGATTCACCGTCACGATAAAATTGCTCTCGATTTCAGCAAAGGAAAGGGAATCGAAGGGGTCGTATTGAGCTATGAGACGTACAAGGCGCTGCTGGAACGGATCGCGGAACTGGAGGAAGAACTGGAGGAGACGATGATCCGCCTGAAATACGGACATCGGGCCGACACCCCCGAGGAAGAATGGATCGAGGTTCCGGAAGGCGTGAGCACGATGGAATTTCTGGAGAGGAAGGCCCGAAAAAAGAAGTAATCGGGGGATCCGATGAAGAAGAAGTTTCACCCGGAGTTTTTTGACGACTTTTTGCGGATCCGCGCCCGCATCGCCGACCCGGATGGCTGGGAGGAATTCAAATTTCAATACGAAAAGGCCGAACGGACCGTCATCCTTCATCCGGAAGAGCAGTCGAAGCGCCTTCGCAAACCGCCGCTCGCCGGATACCGCTGTCACAAATTTAAGAGCAGCCGGCGCTTGAAGGGGAAGGCCGATATGCGCCTGGTCTTCCGCGTCGATCGGGAGCAACAAACGATTTTTTTGCTCGGATTGGGGTTTCGCTTTCCGGAAGAGAATCATGAAGGCGTCTACGATTACGTCGGCCGCCGGGCGAAAAAAGGGACCCCGACGGGGGATGGGGATTGATCTTCCGCCGGACCGAAACGACATTCCACCGATCAGCCTGCCTGACAGGGCGGGCTTTTTTCATGGTTGGATTGACAGGGGCGGCGGGATCGGTTAATATATCGTTACGATATATTGAAAGGATAGGTGGACATGTCGGTAGAACATATCTTGCTCGGCGTTTTAAGCTGGATGCCCAATTCCGGTTACGGGATCAAGAAGGAAGTGGAGATCAGCGGCAGGGAACTGGGGTGGGGCCGCCTCAGTTACGGGAGCATCTATCCCAAATTGAAAAAGCTGGAGGAGGAGGGTTTCATCCGTGCCGTGACGGCCGAACGGGAGGGTAGAATGACCAAAATCTACGAGTTGACGGCGAAAGGGTGGAGGGAGCTGGCCGATTGGTTGAGGTGTCCCCCGGCTCCGCCGGAGATTCGGGACGAATTGGTCATGAAAATCAGCTTTTGGGAAACCGGCCTACCGGAGGACCGGGAAACCTTGATCGAGCACCTGGAACTTCGGCGGAGGGAGGCGGAGGAAATGATGAGACACCTGGAGGAGTGGTCCCGGAACGGCTATTCCGCCATCGGCGAACTCGGTGGCCTGGCGATGGATTATTGGTTAGACCATCTGCGGCTCAGCATCGAGTGGTATGGGAGGGTCATCCGCTACCTGGAAGGTCCCCCCGCCCCGCCCCGCCAGGATCCCCATGGTTTGTACGAGAAGGCCCGCCGGCGCAGGCAGGACGCCCTCGGCCCGGAAGAAAGCGACCTGCCGAAACATCCGCGACGGTGAGACGCCATGCGCACCCTTTTTGCTCCCCTCACCCACCGTTCCTACCGCCTTTTGTGGATCGCCCAGGTGTTTTCCGATTTCGGCAATTTTTTTGATTTGGTGGCCCTGGAGGCGCTGATCGTCTATGAGTGGGGACTGGGTGCCGGCGCACTGGCCGCCTTTGCCTTTGCGGCTGGCCTTCCCTGGATTCTGATCGGTCCCTGGGTCGCCCTGCTGGTGGATCGCATGTCCAAGAAGCGGCTGATGTTGATTTGTTGCATATTGCGCATTCCCTTCGTGATCGGCTTTATTCTGGCACCCGACCTTTACTGGCTTCTTCCGCTCGTTTTCTTAAAAGAAATCCTCGATGTCCTTTTTGATCCCGCCCGGCAAGCGTCCTTGCGGTGGCTCGTCCCCCGGGACCGGCTGGAGCAAGCCAACGCCCTGGGTCAGTTGTCCCTGAACACATCGAAAATTGCGGCCCCGGCATTCGGCGGGCTCGTTTTCGCCGTTTCCGGTTCGGAAACGGTTTTTTACTGGAAGCGGGGGGATTTTTGCTGGCCGCCATCCTTCTGCTGAGACTTCCTGCGGATGAAAAGGTTTCCGGAGCTGCCTCCGCCCGACTCCTGAGCCTGAGGGATTTGACGGCGGGGGTCCATGATCCGTTCCAACCGGATCCTGACCTTTGTGATCGGAACGGCTACCGTTTCGATGTTGATCATCTGGATGTACGATAAGTTGATCATCCTTTGGGCCAAATCCCTGGGAATGGGGGTGGAAGCCTTCGGGCTGATTCCGGGGATGATCGCGGCCGGCAGCATCCTGGGGACATTTCTTGTGGCTCCGCTGCATCGCCGCTTTCGGAATCCGCTGGTCTTGATGAGCACATCCATTTTCCCGGTGGGTATTCTCATGATCGTCATCGGCATGGGTGGCCTGAAGTGGTTTGCGCTCCCGTTTCCCCTGTGGCTGGCGGTGTGGTTTGCCGGCGGCATCGTCGCCCCTTTGTTCCACGTTCCCTATGCCACACTGCTGCAGTCGGAATCGCCCCGGGAGATGGTGGGACGGGTGGTTGCGGCGGCCAACGCGCTGCAAAACGCAACGATGCTGTTCTCCCCGATGTTGGGGGCCGTCCTTGCCGGGCGGATCGGGGTCGGGGGCGTCTTTCTCCTGGCGGGAATCGTTTATTGGCTGTTTTCGTTGTTCTGCATGTGGTACGTTCGAAGGGTTCTCCTCGGAACGGAGAAATCTCTTCAGCAAAGCAAACCGGCTTCTTGAAGTGGAAAGAGAGGCGTCAATTCCCCCATCCCGCTGCCGGATGAGGGAGATCAGCCGGGCGGCGGAACACATCGTGAAGACAGGATGACCCGGATCAACTGATCAAGCTGTTTTGATCGCGCAACCCCATTTAAGTGCGGACTTTCGGTAAATTCCGGATGCGGGATGCGATTTTCCGATCGGCTCCATGCGGTGGCAAGTCGTTCGGCGGAAAATCGATCCCTTCCAGATCGCCCGCTTGAAGGCGCGGTTCTTTTTTCCCCTTCCGGAGCATATCCATATGCAGACAAGCCGGATGAGGGGGAAGGGTCATGGAGTTCTCATTGCCCCAGTGGGGACAGTTGATCACCTTCATCATGATTGCTTTCGCGCTCGGCATGGATGCCTTCTCCCTCGGAATCGGCCTGGGAATGAGAGGAATGGTGACGCAACAATTGTTTGCGATGAGCGGCACGATCGGCATCATGCACATTCTGATGCCTTTGGCGGGGATGACCCTCGGGCGGCACATGAACGAATGGGTCGGGGATATAGCGGTATGGGTCGGCGGGGGTTTGCTTTGTTTCTTGGGTGGGAATATGTTGTGGAGCAGCCTGAAGGAGGCAAGCGCGTCGTCAATCGGTTCCGTCACCACCTTCTGGGGGATGCTGGTCTCCTCCTTCAGCGTCAGTTTGGATTCCCTGTCGGCGGGTTTTTCCCTCGGCATTCTGTCCACGGATGCCCCCTTGGCATTGGGACTGATCGGTTTCTTCGGTGGATTGATGGGAGGATTGGGCATGCTGCTGGGAAAGTTTCTGGGAAGCTGGGCGGGCAACTACGGAGAGGCGTTGGGCGGATTGATCCTGTTGCTCTTGGGCTTCAAAATCCTGATGTGAGGTCCGGCCGATGAGTGAAGCGATTGTATTCAGCGCCCTTTCCGGAATGTCCACCCTGCTCGGGGCCCTCGTCGTGCTGAGGTTCGGCTCCCTGTCCGAGAGGGGGATCTCCTTTTCCCTGGGGATGTCGATGGGCGTCATGCTGGTGGTTTCCCTAGGGAGCCTCCTTTCCACCGCTGTCCGCTACGGCACCTGGGTCCATGTGGTGTTGGGCATGTCCGCCGGCCTGTTGCTGATGATTCTCCTTCATCAGATCGAAACGGCGAACGGGGGAGGCGGAAAGCGCCCCACCTTCGCCCGCCTGGGATTTCTCATGGTTTTGGCGATGGCGGCCCACAACGCGCCGGAGGGGGTGGCCATCGGGATCGGCTTTCACACCGAACACCAGCTGGGAATTCTTCTGGCCCTGTCGATGGCGGTGCACAACGTGCCCGAGGGAATCGGGATGGCGGCCCCGCTGAGGGTTTCCGGCCACTCTCCCCTTCGCATTCTCCTCATCGCCGCCGCCACGGGAGGGATGCTTCCCCTGGGCGCCTGGATCGGCGAGGTGTTTTTGGCGGACAAACCCGATGTGGTGTCGGCCGGATTGGTGTTCGCCACCACGACGATCCTCTGGGTGACCACCCAGGAGGTGGGTCCCAGGGCCTGGGAGATGGACCGGCGCGCGGCATCCGCCGGGGCGATTTCGGGGGTGCTTTTCATGTATATCATCGAGAAAATTCACGGATAATGGAGGAGCAAAGGAGGAGATGGACCCGGTGAAAAACGTCCTGCTGGTCTGTACCGGCAACACCTGTCGCAGCCCGATGGCCGAAGCGATACTGACGCGCCTGGCGGGGAAGGAGGGGCTGAAGGTGTCCGTCCGTTCCGCGGGGTTGTTTGCGATGGATGGAGCGGAGGTGTCGGAAAACACCCGCAAGGTGCTCGGGGAACGGGGGATCCGTCATTCCCACCGCGCCCGGTCCGTCAATCCGGAATTGATCGAATGGGCCGATCTCATTTTGACGATGACGCTGGATCATAAACGCCGCTTGATCTCGATGAATCCCGACAGCGTCGGAAAGGTATACACCTTGAAGGAATACGCGCTGACCGACGGCGAGACGAGGGAACGGATCAGGCGGTTGGAGCAAATGACCGCGGAGTTGGAGGCGCGCAGGGCGTTGGGCGGAGGAAAGGAGGAAGATGTTCGGTCCCTGGAGGAGTCGATCCGTCGGGAGCGGAAAGCCCTCGAACAGGATGGCGTTCCGCTGGAGGATCTGGATATTCCCGATCCCTTCGGAGGAGATGTGGACACCTACCGTCGCTGTGCCGACCGGTTGGAGGAGCTTTTGCGCCGGATCGTCGAGCGGTGGCGGCGGGAGGAGGGGAGGCGGAAGGCTGGAAATTGAAGTGATTTATTTCCATGATCGCGTGATCCGCAACCGTTTGACATCCCCCTTCGGCTGGGGTATCCTAGGTGCGAAACGGAAGACGCAGGTTGTGCGTTGCGACACCCCGGGAGGCGTTCACAGGCTCCATGACGGGTTCCCCCGAAAAGGGGGCACATTATTTTTGATCGGTTTCAGGGGGGCTGAGGGATGCGCGTCATCATCGGATCCGATCACGGTGGGTTTCGTCTGAAGCAGGAAATCCGTAATCTGTTGGAGGAAATGGGCATCGCCTACGAGGACGTGGGCTGTGACTGTTCCGATTCGGTGGATTATCCCGACTACGCCCTTCCCGTGGCAGAGCGGGTGGCGAAGGGGGAGTTCGATCGGGGGATCCTCGTCTGCGGAACCGGCATCGGGATGTCCATTGCCGCCAACAAGGTGAAGGGGATTCGCTGCGCCGTGGTGAGCGACGAGTTTTCGGCGCGGATGAGCCGGGAACACAACGATGCCAACGTGTTGGCACTGGGTGAGCGCGTCGTCGGGCCGGGACTGGCCCGGGAGATCGTCCGCATCTGGCTGACGACGGATTTCGCCGGCGGCCGCCACGGACGGCGGGTGGCCAAAATCGGAGCGATTGAGGGCGGGGATGCATGATGACTCCGGTGGATCTCGACGCCCTTCGGAGGGATGCGGCCCGGGTGGTCGAGGATCTGCTTGCGGAGATGCCTCTGTCGGACCGCCATCTGCTGGTGGTGGGTGTGAGCACCAGCGAGGTGGTCGGCCGACGGATCGGCACGTCGGGCAGCGATGAGGTGGCGAAGGCCATCTACGACGGGATTGTCCGCGTGCAGGAAAGAGAGGGGTTTCACCTCGCCTTTCAATGCTGCGAACACCTGAACCGCGCCCTGGTGGTGACCCGCGCCGCGTTGGAGCGGTTCGGCCTGGAAGAGGTATCGGCGATTCCGGTTCCGAAGGCCGGGGGGGCGATGGCCGCCCACGCCTACCGGCGGATGGAAGAGCCCGTCCTGGTGGAGCGGGTGGTCGCCGATGCGGGGATCGATATCGGCGATACCCTGATCGGAATGCACCTTCGTCCGGTGGCCGTCCCCGTTCGCCCTTCGATCCGTCAAATCGGCCAAGCCCACGTGACGGCGGCCAAGACGCGTCCCAAACTGATCGGAGGAGCCCGGGCGGTTTACACTCCCGAGGACGCGGAGGCCTGCAGGTGATCGCCGGGGAAGGCGGACGCTCACGCCCTGCTCGGACGGAGCGCCCATTCGATCCAGCGCAAAGGAGGAGAAGCGGTTGGAACACTTGCGAAAAACGGATCCCGAAACGGCTCGGGCCATTGCGGACGAATTGAACCGGCAGAAGCGAAAAATTGAATTGATCGCCTCGGAAAACTTCGTGAGCCGCGCGGTGCTGGAAGCCATGGGAACCGTTCTGACCAACAAGTATGCGGAGGGCTATCCCGGCAAGAGGTACTACGGCGGCTGCGAACACGTCGATCGGGTGGAGGAGTTGGCCAGGGAGCGCGCCAAAAAGCTGTTCGGGGCGGAACACGCCAACGTGCAGCCCCATTCCGGCGCCCAGGCCAACATGGGGGTTTATTTCGCCGTGCTGGAGCCGGGAGATACCGTGCTGGGCATGAATTTGGCCCACGGCGGCCACCTGACCCACGGCAGCCCGGTCAACTTTTCCGGAACCCTCTACAAATTTGTCTCGTACGGGGTGGACGAAAAGACCCACCGCATCGATTACGACGAGGTTCGCCGACTGGCCCTGGAGCACCGCCCCAAGCTGTTGGTGGCCGGTGCCAGCGCTTATCCGCGGGTGATCGATTTCGCCCGGTTGAAGGAGATCGCCGACGAGGCGGGTTGCCTGCTGATGGTGGATATGGCCCACATCGCCGGGCTGGTGGCCACCGGGCATCATCCCAACCCGGTGCCCTATGCGGACTTCGTGACCACCACCACCCACAAGACCCTGCGCGGGCCCCGGGGCGGCATGATCCTGTGCAAGGAGGAGTACGCCAAGAAGATCGACAAGGCGATCTTCCCCGGCATTCAGGGAGGACCCCTGATGCACGTCATCGCGGCCAAGGCGGTGGCGCTGGCGGAGGCCCTGACGGAGGACTTCAAGGAGTATTCGCGCCGCGTGGTGGAAAATGCCGCCCGCCTGGCCGAAGCCCTGTCGGAAAGAGGGTTTAACCTGATTTCCGGCGGGACGGACAATCATCTGATTCTCATCGATGTCCGCAACCTGAATCTGACCGGCAAGAAGGCGGAGCACCTCTTGGACGAGGTGGGGATCACCGTCAACAAAAACGCCATCCCCTTCGATCCGGAAAGCCCCTTCATCACAAGCGGCATCCGGATCGGCACCCCGGCGGTCACCACCCGGGGCATGGATCCCGAAGCGATGGAGGAGATCGCCGACATCATGGCCCTCACGCTGAAGAATCCGGAGGGTGAGGGTGTGCGGGAGGAAGCCCGGCGCCGCGTTGCCGCGCTGACCGAACGGTATCCGCTGTATGCGGACATGACCCTGGAAGCGTAAGAAATTCTGAAAAAGAAAAAGTGAAGGGGAGCCGCCCGACTCCTTGCAGCGGCTCCCCTTCCTGCGGTAAGGGATCCCGATTCCGCCTTTGGAGGAGAAGCACGCCCTGCCGGCCGATGCGGCGGGGTTTTCTTTTCGGCCCCGCGGAGGCATGCTCCCCCGACCCGTCTCATATGTTAGAAGCAGATGTGGCGGATCCGGCTGATTTCCCTTTTCTGGAATCGCAATCGCATGGACATCCGGACTCAGGAACAGTACAATGTTCTTCGGAACAGGAAGGGAGGATACGCCATGGGGAACGTGTACGTCTTTGACCATCCCCTGATCCAGCACAAATTGACCCATATCCGCGACAAGCGGACCGGCACCAAGGAGTTCCGGGAATTGGTGGAGGAAGTCTCCGCCCTGATGGCTTACGAGATCACCCGGGACATGCCCCTCCGGGAAGTGACGGTGGAGACCCCGGTCGCTCCCGCCCGGTGCAAGGTGCTGGCGGGGAAGAAGCTGGGATTGGTGCCCATCCTGCGGGCGGGACTGGGGATGGTGGACGGCATTCTTCGGTTGATCCCGGCGGCCAAGGTGGGTCACATCGGCTTGTACCGGGATCCGGAGACGCTGGAGCCCGTCAAGTACTACGCCAAAATGCCCTCGGACATCGAGGAGAGGGATCTGATCGTCATCGACCCGATGCTGGCCACGGGCGGGTCCGCTGCGGCCGCCATCCAGATGATCAAGGAGATGGGAGGCCGGAGCATCAAGCTGATGTGTCTCATCGCCGCCCCAGAGGGGATCAAAAGGGTTCACGGGGAGCACGACGATGTGGATATCTACGCCGCCGCCGTGGATGAGAGGCTCAATGAAAAGAGCTACATCGTGCCGGGTCTGGGGGACGCCGGCGACCGGCTGTTCGGAACCCGGTGAGTCTTTGATCAATTTGTGACAAAGTGTTCATAATAACTGAAGTGAAAAAGTTGACAACCCCCGGAGGCTTCGGTAGTATTAGTCGGAGAGACGATGGGTACGACAGGGTATCGATCCGGAGCTTTTCGACCGGTCCGATTTGCCCCGTCGGATGATCTCACTCCACCCGGCTTAAGGGGACGGTATTTGTGAAGAAAAATACAGACAGCCCCTGGCGCATGATCGGTTTGGTCGGGACGCTCGGCCTGGAAGTGGTCACATTCATCGTGGCGGGAGTGTGGATCGGCCGCGGCTTGGACGCCAAGTGGGGGACGGATCCTCTCTTCCTGGCGGCAGGGATTCTGGCCGGACTGATGATGGGGCTGATCAGCGCCGCGTTTACCCTGCGCACCTTTTTGAAGGGTTGAACGCGAGGTCAGTAGGCGACCGCCGGTTTCCCAAGCCGGAGTGCGGATCGAGCTGAGAAGCGGTATCCCGGCCGGCCGATCCCAGTCTGTCAAAGGGTGGCTTCGTATGGAGGCCTTGCGCATCAGACAACGTCGGGTGACGATCCTGACGTTTGTTGTCCTCGCCCTATTCTTTCTTTTATGGTTGACCACACCGATGAAGGCGGTTTTTGCCGGGCTGCTTCTCGGGGGATTGGCCAGCCTGTACAATGTTCTCCATCTGGCACGCAGGATCCGCCTTGTGAGGGAATCGATCCGAACCGGTTCCGGTCGGGTGGGTACGGGCCTCGGAAACCGTCTGATCATGGCCGCCGCCGCGGTCATCATTGCCGCGAAATACCCGGATTTCTTCAACTTGGCGGCGGTCGGTCTCGGCTTGGGCCTTTCCTACGTGCAGGTTGTCATCGTCGAGGTGTGGATTCTGACACAGTCCTCATCCTCCCAGGGAAAGGGGTGAAATGCGCTCCAATGGAAATCACGCCAAAGGTGCAGTTTTTGGGGTTGACCTTCGACGTGACGGTCATGATTGGAACCCTCGTCGCGTCTCTCCTCGTGCTCCTGATCACCATCCCCGCAGCCCGTCGGCTAGCCCTCCGACCTTCCGGAATGCAGACCGTGATGGAAATGGTCATCGATTTTCTCCGCGGTGTGCTGCAGCTGAGCTTTGACAAAAAATCCGCCGACAAATACATCGGCTTTGTCGTGACGCTGTTCCTCTTCATCTTCTTTGCCAATCAGCTCGGCGTCATGATGATGGTCCCCTCCGAGGCTCACCATCCCATACCGGAATGGGGGCTTTCCGGGGAAGCCTTTGAAAACGCCGAAGGAGAGGTGGTCTGGTTCCGCTCTCCGACCGCGGACATGAACGTCACCTTCGCCATGGCCTTTGCCATCGCGCTGTTTGCCCACTTCATGGGAATCCGCAAGCATCCGAGGCAATATCTCGCTCACTACTTCCAACCGTTCAAGGGGTTTGTGTTTCTCCATATCATCGACGAACTGGCCAAACCGACCACCCACGCGATGCGTCTTTGGGCAAACATCTTCGCCGGTGAGGTGTTGATCGTCATCATGTTGAAAGCCTCACCGCTGCTCACCGGAGCTCCGCTTTTGGTCTGGCTCGGTTACTCCATTTTCGTCGGAACGGTGCAGGCATACATTTTCACCGTCTTGGCAACCGTTTACATTTCCCAAAAGGTGAACATCGACCATCATTGATGGATCATGCAACAATCGAGATGAATGAAGGAGGAATAACACATGGATATGGGTTTGCTCGCTGGAGGTATCATGATTGCTTTTGCGGCGGTCGCTGCCGGATTGGGGAACGCGATGCTGTTCAGCAAGTACATTGAAGGGATCACCCGCCAGCCGGAAGCCCAAGGGAAGCTGCTCGGTCAATCCTTCATCGCGCTGGGGATCGTCGAAGCGCTGCCGATTATTTCCGTGGCTTTCGGCATCATGGTCCTGCTGGGCGTTTTCTAAGGGGGTCGCGTGACAGCACCGCTGCCCGGAAGGGGAAGAGGATATTGCCTCTGTTGCCGGCGGCGCAGCGTGAGAGCTTTTCAGGAAGACGGATCATGCGGCGGGGTCGGCGGTTTTCCCCGCCTTCCTTGCTGTTGATGCGGCGGTGACGGATTTTGAAGGGAGGGACTCGGGTTGCTGGAATTCCACCTGGGGACGATTCTTTTCCAACTGGTGACCTTTTTGATCCTGATGCTCCTGGTCTCCCGTTTTGCCGTTCGTCCCTTGCTGGGCGTGATGAAGAAGCGCCAGGATTACATCGACGAACAGATTACCGCGGCGGAGAAGAACCGCGAAGAGGCCGAGAAGCTGGTGGCCGAACAGCGGGAAGCCCTTGAGACCGCCCGTCGGGAGGCGCGGGAGATCATCGATCGGGCCAAAAAGCAAAAGGAGCGGGAAGCGGAGGAGATCATCCGGCAGGCCCAGGAACGGGCGGAACGGATGATCAACGAAGCGACGGCGCAAATTACCCGGGAGAAGGAAAAGGCCTTGGCCGACCTGCGCGACGAAGTGGGCCGGCTGTCCGTCCTTCTCGCGGCCAAGGTGTTGGAAAAGGAACTGGACGCCGAAGAGCAGTCCAAATTGGTTGGCCGTTATCTTGAACAGGTAGGCGAGCTGCAATGAGCCGGACAGTGATCGCCCGACGCTATGCCAACGCCCTGTTCGAGCTGGCCCGGGAAAAGGGCGAACTGGACAGGGTGGAGCAGGAACTGAACCAGGTTGTGGAGACGCTCGAACGGACTCCTGAGCTGCAGGAGTGGTTGGCGGCTCCCGCCGTAGACGTGGAACGGAAAAAAGCCCTCGTCGCCGAGCAGTTTCAAGCGCTTTCCGATTGGACGAAAAACCTTTTCTTCCTTCTCCTCGACCGGGGGAGACAGGGATTGATTTCCCGGATCGCCGAGGAATATAAACATCTGGCGGATGAGGCCCGGGGCGTGGCGGAAGCGGTGGTCACCTCCGCGTTTCCGCTGACGGAGAAGGAGAAGGAAGAGCTGGCCGCCGTCTTCCAGGATCGTCTCGGGAAGAAATTGCGCATCACCAACGTCGTCGATTCCGATCTCCTCGGGGGATTGATCGTCCAAATCGGCGACCGCCTGTATGACGGCAGTCTGAAGACGAAACTGATCCGATTCCGGCAGAAGCTGACGGGATCGCGCGTGGGGTAGATCGGGATTTTTGGGAATAGACAGGGGTGAAAAGCGGAATGAGCATTAAGCCGGAAGAGATCAGCTCGCTGATCAAACAGCAGATCGAGCAGTATCAGGCTGAAATGGAAGTCTCCGACGTCGGCACCGTGATCCAGGTCGGGGACGGGATCGCCCGGGTGTTCGGCCTGACCGAGGTGATGGCCGGCGAGCTGTTGGAGTTTGAAAACGGCGTGATGGGCATGGCCCTCAACTTGGAAGAAGACCAAGTCGGTGTGGTGATCTTGGGTCCGTACACGGAGATCCGCGAAGGGGACCAGGTGAAGCGGACGGGCCGGATCATGGAAGTCCCCGTGGGGGAAGCGCTCCTGGGCCGGGTGGTCAACCCGCTGGGGCAACCCCTGGACGGCAAGGGGCCCATTGAAACGGATCAATACCGGCCGGTGGAATCTCCCGCGCCCGGGGTGATCGACCGGAAATCGGTGCACGAGCCCCTTCAGACCGGAATCAAGGCCATCGATTCGATGATCCCGATCGGCCGGGGGCAGCGGGAGCTGATCATCGGCGACCGGCAGACCGGGAAGACGACCATCGCCATCGACACGATCATCAACCAAAAGAACGAAGACGTCATCTGCATTTACGTGGCCATCGGTCAGAAGCAGTCGACGGTGGCCGGCGTGGTGGAGAAGCTGCGCCGCTTCGGCGCCATGGACTACACCATCGTGGTGAGCGCCAGCGCCTCCGATCCGGCTCCGCTGCTGTTCCTGGCGCCCTACGCCGGTTGTGCGATGGGCGAGTACTTCATGTACAAGGGACGGCACGTGCTGGTCGTCTACGACGATCTCTCCAAACAGGCGGCCGCCTACCGGGAGCTCTCGCTGCTGCTTCGCCGCCCGCCGGGCCGGGAAGCTTTCCCGGGGGATGTGTTCTACCTGCACTCCCGCCTGTTGGAGCGGGCCGCCAAGCTGAACGACGAAAAGGGCGGCGGATCGCTGACGGCGCTTCCCTTCATCGAGACTCAGGCCGGGGACGTGTCGGCCTACATCCCGACCAACGTGATCTCCATCACCGACGGGCAGATCTTCCTGGAGTCGGATCTGTTCTATTCCGGGGTTCGCCCGGCGGTCAACGTCGGTCTTTCGGTTTCCCGGGTCGGGGGGGCCGCGCAGATCAAGGCGATGAAAAAGGTGGCCGGGGGTCTCCGCCTCGACTTGGCCCAGTACCGGGAGCTGGCCGCCTTCGCCCAGTTCGGCTCCGATCTGGATAAGACGACCCAGGCCCGTCTGGCTCGCGGTGAACGGACGACGGAACTCTTGAAGCAGGATGAAAACCAACCGATGCCCGTGGAGAAACAGGTGGTATCCCTTTACACCGCGACCAAAGGATATCTGGACGATATTCCGGTGGCGGACGTGCGCCGGTTCGAGCGGGAGTTCCTCGCCTTCATCGAGGCGGAACACGCCGATATCCTGAAGGATATCAAGGAGAAGAAGGACCTCACCGAAGAGATCGAGAACCGGCTGAAGCAGGCCATCGAATCCTTCAAAAAGGGCTTTGCCGTATCGGAAGGGAAGTAAGGTGTTTCATCCTGCCGCATTCGGGAACCACTCCGACCGGAGTTGCGGCGGAAGGAAAGGCGGTGAATGAGCGTGGGCCAAAATCTGCGGGACATCAAGCGACGCATCCGTTCCTTTCAAAATACGAAGCAGATCACGAAGGCGATGGAGATGGTGGCGGCGGCCAAACTGCGACGGGCCCAGGAGCGGGCCGAGGCCGCCCGCCCCTATGCCGAAAAGATGCGGGAAGTGATCGAATCCATCGCTTCCGGCACCCGGGGGATTCGCCATCCGATGTTGGAGACCCGGCCGGTTCGGAAAACCGGTTACCTGGTCATCACCTCCGACCGGGGATTGGCCGGCGGCTACAACTCCAACCTGCTGCGGACGCTGACCAAAACCCTCAGGGAGCGGCACCAAAACAGTGATGAGTACGTGATCTTCGCCGTAGGCCGGAAAGGCCGGGATTTCCTGAAGAAGCGGGGATATCCGGTGATCGACGAGATTACCGGTCTGGCCGATTCCCCGCAGTTCCTGGACATCAAACCGATCGCTTCGCGGGCTGTCGGTTTTTACGCCGAGGAAAAGGTGGACCAGCTGTATCTGGTTTACAACGAATTTATCAACCCCGTCACCCAGCGGCCGGTGGAAAAGCGGCTGCTCCCGCTGGCTTCCTCCGAAGCGGATGAGGGGGACAAGACCCTGTACGAATACGAACCGTCCGAAGAAGAGGTGCTGGCGGAACTGTTGCCCCGCTATGCCGAAACCTTGATTTACAGCGCCCTTCTGGAAGCGAAGGCGGGCGAATTCGGAGCGCGGATGGCGGCGATGGGGAATGCCACGGACAATGCGACGGAGCTGATCCAACAGCTCACCCTGCAGTACAACCGGGCCCGGCAAGCGTCGATCACCCAGGAGATCAACGAGATCGTCGCCGGCGCCAACGCGCTGAGCTGAGGAGAGAGCCTTCCCAAATGGGGAACGGGAAGGCCCCGATTCTTGCAACGGAATCATCGCATTTCGTCTGTGTCGAAGTCCGGCCAACAGTCGGGTGAGGTTTGAAATAGGGAGGGAAATTGATGAGCACTGGACGCGTCGTTCAGGTGATGGGCCCCGTTGTGGACATCCAGTTCGAGCGTGGCCATCTGCCTGAAATCTACAACGCGATTCGCATTACGCACAAGGCCCGTAATTCCGGTGAGCGGGACATCGATTTGGTGGTGGAAGCGGCGCTGCACCTGGGAGACAACATCGTCCGCTGCGTGGCGATGGCTTCCACCGACGGACTGGTCCGCGGAATGGAAGCGGTGGACACGGGTGCGCCGATTTCCGTGCCCGTGGGCGAAGCCACCCTGGGCCGCGTGTTCAACGTGTTGGGTGAACCGATCGACGAAGCCGGGGAAGTCAAGGCGGATCAAAAGTACCCGATCCACCGGCCGGCCCCCAGCTTTGAAGATCAGGCCACGGAAGAGCAAATCCTCGAGACCGGTATCAAGGTCGTCGATCTTTTGGCTCCCTACGCCAAGGGGGGTAAGATCGGTCTCTTCGGCGGTGCGGGCGTCGGCAAAACCGTGCTGATCCAGGAGCTGATTCACAACATCGCCCAGGAACACGGGGGAATCTCCGTCTTCGCCGGCGTGGGGGAACGGACCCGGGAAGGGAACGACCTGTACCACGAAATGAAGGATTCCGGGGTTATCTCCAAGACTGCGATGGTCTTCGGTCAGATGAACGAACCGCCGGGGGCCCGTCTGCGCGTCGGGCTGACCGGTCTGACGATGGCCGAGTATTTCCGGGATGAGCACGGACAGGACGTGCTTCTCTTCATCGACAACATCTTCCGCTTCACCCAGGCGGGATCCGAGGTGTCCGCGCTGTTGGGTCGGATGCCCTCCGCCGTGGGTTATCAGCCGACCCTGGCCACGGAGATGGGTCAGCTGCAGGAGCGGATCACCTCCACCAAAAAGGGATCGGTCACCTCGATCCAGGCGATCTACGTTCCGGCGGACGACTACACCGATCCGGCTCCGGCAACCACCTTCGCCCACCTGGACGCCACCACCAACCTGGAGCGGCGGATCGCCGACAAGGGGATCTATCCCGCGGTGGACCCCCTGGCTTCCACATCCCGCATCCTGAGCCCCTCGGTGGTGGGGCAGGAACATTATGAGACGGCCCGGGGCGTTCAGCAGATTCTGCAGCGGTACAAGGAACTGCAGGACATCATCGCCATCCTGGGGATGGATGAACTGTCCGACGAAGACAAGCTGGTCGTTCACAGGGCGCGGCGGATTGAACGCTTCCTGTCCCAGCCCTTCCACGTCGCGGAAGCCTTTACCGGAAAGCCGGGCCGCTACGTACCCGTCAAGGAAACGGTCCGCGGCTTCAAGGAAATCCTGGAAGGGAAACATGACGACCTTCCGGAGGACGCCTTCTACATGGTCGGTACCATCGACGAGGCCGTGGAGAGGGCGAAGGAACTGGCCGGGGTCTAAAGGAGAGGACGTCATTTGAGTACGATGCGTTTGGACATCGTGACGCCGGAACGGAAGGTTTTTTCCGAGGATGTGGAAATGGTGATCACCCGGGCGGCGGAAGGGGAGATCGGGATTTTGCCCCGTCACGCTCCCTTCGTCAGCCCCCTGGGAATCACCGCTGTTCGGATCAAAAAGGACGGCGAGGAGAGGCTGGCCGCCGTCAGCGGCGGTTTTATGGAAGTGCGCCCCGATACGGTGACGATTCTGGCCGAAGCGGCGGAGATGTCCGACGAAATCGATGTGGAGCGGGCATTGGCCGCCAAGAAGCGGGCCGAAGAGCGCCTGTCCCAGGCTCATCGGGACGACATCGATTTCAAGCGGGCGGAACTGGCTCTCCGCCGGGCGATGAACCGGTTGCAGGTGGTAAACCACGGCGGGCAGTGAAGGGATTCGAGCGGTTTCCTTCGGGAAGCCGCTCGTTTTCCGTAAACAGCCAATTCCGGTTTCTTTTTCTTCCGCGATCGGCCCGGCCTGTTAGACACTTTTGCGGAGGATTTGTTATAATTGACTCGAATTGAAGATGAGGGATGGGGCTCTGATCGGACGGAGCGTTTTTCTTTGCAAAGAAAAGGGCGTTCAATCCGAATCCCCGTCCGGCATATGACACCCCCGTGCACAATGGAGGTCGGAGGGACAGCCGATGACGTATTCCGAAAGCTACTTGATGGTTGCCTTGTTTTTCATCGTAGGGCTGGCCCTGCCGGTGGTCGCCCTGTCCATCGGCCGGCTGCTCAGGCCGCACAACCCGACTCCCGCCAAGGAGGTCACCTACGAAAGCGGGATCGATCCGGTGGGCGGCAGTTGGGTGCAGTACAACATCCGATACTATCTGTTTGCCCTGTTGTTTGTCCTGTTTGATGTCGAAACCGTTTTCTTGTATCCCTGGGCCGTTGCTTACGACACCCTTCGGAATGGGATCGGCCTTTTTGTGTTGGTGGAGATGTTGATCTTCGTGGTGCTGCTCGTGATCGGTCTCATTTACGCGTGGAAGAAGAAGGTGTTAGAATGGAAGTGAATTTGGAAGAACTCACCTTTGAGGAGCAGGAGCAGCTGAAGCGGAACGTCTTTTTGACCACGCTGGAAGAGATCAAGGCGTGGGCCCGGAGCAGTTCGCTGTGGCCGATGCAGTTCGGCTTGGCCTGTTGTGCCATCGAGATGATGGGAACGGGGGGTTCCCATTATGATTTTGACCGTTTCGGCGTGATCTTCCGCGCTTCTCCCCGGCAGTCCGACGTGATGATCGTGGCCGGTACCGTGACCAAGAAGATGGGGCCGATTCTTCGCCGTCTGTACGACCAGATGCCGGAACCCAAATGGGTGGTCGCCATGGGTTCCTGCGCGACGGCGGGGGGACCCTATGTCAAGTCGTACTCCGTGATCAAAGGCGTGGATCAGATCGTTCCGGTGGACGTGTACATTCCCGGATGTCCGCCCAACCCGGCTGCATTGATCTACGGAATCAACAAGTTGCAGGAGAAGATCCGTTATGAGGCGAAAACGGGAAAGAGGGTGACCGGTTCGTGACGGATTCGAAGGATCGCAAGGAAAGCGGCGGCGCATCCGAAAAGGAGCCGACCGAATTGAAGCAAGGCGGTGAAAAGGCGGAGGCCGCGCCGGCCGAAGGCGCGGAAAAGAAAGCGGCCGCCAAGGGAGAAACCCCCGAAAAGAAAGCGGGAAAGGAAGAAGCCGCAAAGCCGGTTGAAGCCCGTGCGAAGGGCGAAGGGAAGAAACCTCCGGCCCGGCCGGCGGCGAGGGGAGCGCGGGCAGCCGCGCGCAGAAAAAAGGTGGAGGAGCCCCAGGAGCCGTCGCCGAAGCAGCCGCTTCTGGATGCCTTTGTGAAACGGATCACGGATGTGGTGGGAAAGGAGGCCGTTGAGGAATCCTACATCAACCGTCCCAACGGTCACCTGCCGACGATCGTCGTCAAAAACGAGAAGTGGCGCGATGTGGCCCGGTTGCTCCGGGAGGATGAGAGCTTTTCCTTCGATTATCTCGTAAACGTGTCGGGGGTGGATTATGAAGACCACATGGAGGTGGTCTATCATTTCGAGTCCCTCAGTCATAAGCATCGCCTGTGTGTTCGGGTGAAGGCGGACCGGCAAGACCCTTCCGTGGCATCCGTCACCGATATCTGGAGCGGAGCCAACTGGGATGAACGGGAGATCTACGACCTGCTGGGGATTCAATTTCCGGGGCACCCCAACCTGAAGCGGATCCTCATGCCGGAGAACTGGGTGGGTCACCCGTTGAGGAAGGATTACGAACCCGCCGATCCGGACATCTGATGGGAAAGCAGCTTGAGGGTCCTTGCCTTCGATGGTTTTCCCGGCATTGGCACCCCTCCGCAGACATGACCGGATAGGAGAAATCGGAAATGTCTGAGGAGAGGGTGTTCGACTGGATGGGGCCTTCCGCCGTCGAGGGGTATGCAAGGGCTTGACGATGTAAATTCTTGTTTACAAATGATTCGATTCCCGGCGGAATCGAACAGAACCGTCTCGCGAGGTGGACGCCGAAAATGGACCCGTTGAAGTTCATCGCACCCGTGATCATGTTGTTGATTATCCTCGGGTTTGTCACCTATGCCATCCTGTTTGAGCGAAAGGTGCTCGGATGGATGCAGAACCGTCCGGGTCCCGTTCGCACGGGGCCGTGGGGGCTTCTGCAGACAGTGGCCGATGTGTTGAAGCTGCTCATCAAGGAGGACGTGATCCCGAACAAGGCGGACAGGACGCTGTTCAAGATCGCACCCGCCATCGCCTTTGTGCCGTCCTTTGCCGTCGTTGCCGTCCTCCCCTTTACCGACAGCCTGTTTTTCGCGGACATCGCCGTCGGTCTCCTGTATTATGTCGCCATCTCCAGCATCACCATCATCGGGATCCTCGTCGGAAGCTGGGCTTCCAACAACAAATACGCCCTCATGGGGGGAATGCGTTCCGCCGCCCAGATGATCAGCTACGAGATCCCACTGGTGATGGCGGTGGTCGGCGTGATCCTGAGCGCCGGCTCCCTCAACCTGCGGCAAATCGTAAGCGCCCAGGAGGATGTCTGGTTTATCATCCCGCAGTTTCTCGGTTTTATCGTCTTTTTGGTCGCTGCCATCGCCGAACTGAACCGGACCCCCTTCGACCTTCCGGAAGCGGAGTCGGAGTTGGTGGCCGGTTATCACGTGGAGTACAGCGGATTCCGCTTCGCCTTCTTCATGCTGGCGGAATACGTGTATGTCTTCGCCATGTCCGCCCTGACGACCATCCTGTTCCTCGGCGGCTGGCTTCCGCTGTTCGGGCTTGACTTTATTCCTCCCCTGGTCTGGTTCGTGCTGAAGATGTTGGCGGTGGTATTTTTCATTTTCTGGCTTCGGGCGACCTTTCCCCGGATTCGGGTGGATCAGCTGATGCAGTTGGGTTGGAAGGTGCTCTTGCCGCTGGCCTTGGTGAACATTTTCCTTTCCGCGCTGCTCAAGGAAGTGCCCGTCATCGGGAATTGGTTTTAGGCATTGGCAGGGAGCGGGAGGAGGCGGCCCGATGCTTCCCGCTTCTCCGGCAGGCTGGCGTCCACACGCCGAAAAACGGAGGGATAACCATGCTCGGACTGGTAAAGGGTTTGGGCATCACGCTCAAAAACCTCACGAAAAAACGAGTGACCTATCGATATCCGGATGAACCCCTGGAAATGCCCGATCGTTTCCGCGGGATCCAGTATTTCGATCCGGACAAATGCATCGTCTGTTATCAGTGCGCCCGGATTTGCCCGACGGATTGCATCAGCTTGACCGGCAAGAAAAATCCGGACCCCGAAAAAAAGGGAAAAGTCATCGAAACCTACGACATCAACTTTGAAATCTGCATCCTTTGCGACCTGTGCACCGAAGTTTGTCCGACGGAAGCGGTGGTCATGACCGGGAACTATGAGTTGGCCACCTACAGCCGGGACGAACTGTTCAAGGATATGGAATGGCTCAAGAACAACAACACGAATGTCCGGAAGGAGAACCACCCATGAACCTGAGCGGTGAGTTTTTCGCCTTTCTGATCTTTTCGCTGATGGCCATCGGCGGGGCGGTGTTCATGATCAGTTTCACCCGGGTGGTGCATATGGCTCTGGCCATGGCTTTCACCTTTCTGAGCCTGGCCGGGATGTACGTCCTGTTGAACGCGGAGTTTGTGGCCGTCGTTCAGGTGCTGATCTACACCGGCGCGGTCACCATCCTGATGCTGTACGGGATCATGCTGACGCGCCACCGGGACGAGGATCAAGCGGAAGGACGCCGCTGGCACCGCCTGCTGAGCTTTGTCGGAGTAACTGCTTTCGGATTGATTCTGCTTTTGACCATCTGGCGGCTGCCGCTTCCGGAAAGCGAAGCGGATACCGCTTCCTACACCGTTCAACGCCTGGGGGAGATCGTCTTCCGCCACTACGTCATCCCCTTTGAGCTGACGTCGGTTCTTCTCCTGGTGGCCTTGGTGGGAGCGGTCATCCTGGCGAAAAGGGAGGGTCAGTCCTGATGCCTGCAACCTCTTATCTGGCACTGGCGGCCATTCTCTTTTGCATCGGCCTGTATGGGGTCCTCACCAAGCGGAACGCGGTGATCGTCCTCTTTTCCATCGAGCTGATGCTGAACGCGGCCAACCTGAATCTGGTGGCCTTCTCCAAATTCGGCCTGTTTGCGGACATTGCGGGTCAGGTATTCTCCCTCTTTTCCATCACGGTAGCCGCGGCGGAAGCGGCGGTGGGAATCGCCATCCTGATCACCCTGTACCGCCGGCGCCAAACGGTGGACGTGGACCGGTTCGACACGATGAAGGGTTGAATTCCTGCACCTTCGGCGCAGAATTTGTGAAGGGCCGTGCAAACCGAAATTTGTCACGTCGTCGGAGTGACGCAGCGCTTAATTCACCCTGGGAACCTCACAGTTGAAGGACGGATGATCCATGAATTCATTAATCGTATGGATGATTCCCCTCTTTCCCTTGATATCCTTTGTGTTGCTCATCGCCTTCGGACGCAGGTGGAAGGAATCGGTGTCGGTCTTCACCGGGTCGCTTGCCGCGTTTCTTTCCCTGGTTCTGTCCCTCTGGGTGTTTGCGGATCAATGGGGAGGGGGAGCGGAGCGGCTCGCGGTGTTTCCCTGGCTCACGCTCGGGGACACGACGATCTCCATGGGCATGGAAATCACCCGGCTGAACGCGCTGATGCTGTTGATCGTCAGCCTGGTCAGCTTCCTGGTTCAGGTCTATTCCGCCGGGTACATGCGCGATGATTCGAGGTTCGGCGTGTTTTACACCTATCTGTCCCTGTTCACCTTTTCCATGTTGGGCCTGGTGATCGCCCCCAACCTGCTCCAGCTCTATATCTTCTGGGAGCTGGTCGGGGTGTGTTCCTTCCTCTTGATCGGTTTCTGGTACTGGAAGCCGGAAGCAAAGGCGGCCGCCAAGAAGGCCTTTATCGTCACCCGGATCGGGGATATCGGTCTCTTCGTCGCCATCGCCCTGATCTTCTGGCAGGTGGGCAGCTTCGATTTCCGGGAGATCTTCGCCGCCGTGGAGGCGGGGAAAGTGGCTCCGGAGATGGTGACGCTGGTCGCCCTGCTCATCTTTGTCGGTGCGGTGGGTAAATCGGGTCAGTTTCCGCTGCACACCTGGTTGCCTGACGCGATGGAGGGGCCGACACCGGTCAGCGCCCTGATCCACGCGGCGACGATGGTGGCGGCCGGGGTTTACCTGGTGGCCCGGTCCTTCCCGCTGTTTGCCGCATCGGAGACGGCGATGGACGCGGTGGCTTATGTCGGCGCCTTCACCGCCCTCTTCGCCGCCACGATCGCCCTGGTGCAGAACGACATCAAACGGGTGCTGGCCTACTCCACGGTAAGCCAATTGGGCTACATGATGCTGGCCCTCGGTTCGGCGGGATACGTGGCCGGCGTGTTCCACCTGTTTACCCACGCCTTTTTCAAGGCCCTGCTCTTCCTTGCCGCGGGGGCGGTGATCGTCGCCCTTCACCACGAGCAGGATATCCGGCGCATGGGCGGTTTGTGGAAACAGCACCCCGTCGTCGGCTGGCTCTTTTTGATCGGCTGTCTGGCCATCGCGGGAGTTCCTCCCCTTTCCGGCTTCTTCTCCAAGGATGAGATTCTGCTCGCCGCCTACGCGGACGGACGGCTCGGAGTCTTCTGGCTGGGCGTGCTGACCGCCTTTTTCACCGCCTTCTATATGTTCCGCCTCTTTTTCAAGGTGTTTTTCGGGACATACCGAGGAGAGGGCTCGGTCGGTTCCGTTCCCGGCGTGATGGTTTGGCCCATGGCGGTTCTCGCGGTCCTGTCGGTTCTGGCCGGCTTCGTCCAATTCCCTTCCCACGCCCTGGGTGACTGGCTGGCGCAGGGGGCGGGGCTGTCCGCCGACGGAGGAGGTTCACCGGTTTGGATTCCGGTGCTGGCGACGGCCGTTTCCCTGGCCGGGATTGCCCTGGCCTGGTTGATCTACTACAAGGGATCGCTGGCGACCGAAACCTTTTCCCGCCCGATGCCCTGGCTCTACAATCTTCTGTACCGCAAATACTACGTGGACGAAGCATACGATTTCGTCTTCGTCAGGTCCCTCAGGGGCTTGGGACTCTTCCTGCGCGGCTTTGACCGCTGGGTGGTTGACGGCCTGGTCGGCTTGAGCGCCTGGATTGCGCAGCTTTTCGGCCGGGTCGGATCCAGACTGCAGAACGGTCAGGTGCAAACCTACGCCCTGATCAGCCTGATCGGCCTGGTGCTTCTCTTGATCGGCCTGACGGCGGGGAGGTGGATCGGATCATGAATCTGTTGATGAACCATTTGCCCACCCTTCTCACCTTCTCCCCCCTGCTGGGAGTGATCGTGCTCTTTGCCTTGCCGGGGAAACATGTCCGATGGGTTCGGGCGGTGGGCATGTTGGCCACGTTGCCCCCGCTGCTCCTGGCGCTCCTGATGTACGCCCGGTTTGATCCGGAGGCCAAAGGGGTCCAATTCGCCCAGTCGGTGCCCTGGTTCTCCATCCCGGCCGGGATGGAATCCCTGGAGTTCTTCTACAGCATGGGAGCGGACGGGTTGTCGATGCCCCTGGCGGTGATGACGGCGGTGATTGCCGCTTTGGCCGCCGTGGCTTCGATGTATATCCGGAAGAGGGTGAAATTGTATTTTATCCTTTTCCTCCTGTTGGAAATGGGAATGCTCGGCGTCTTTCTGGCACGCAACCTTCTGCTGTTCTTCCTGTTTTTCGAAGTCACCCTGGTGACTACCTTCATCCTGATCGGCTATTGGGGATACGTGCACCGGGAACGGGCCGCCAACTGGTTCCTGCTGTATAACGGGCTGGGGTCGGCGGTGATGCTCCTTTCCTTCATCGGCATGCTGATCCTGTTTAGGACCCCCGAATTTTCCAAGATGCAGGAGATGGCGGAATTGCTGGCGGGGCAGGGCGCCGCTGCCGCCCAAATCCAATGGTTGATCTTTGCGGGAATCGTCATCGCCTTCGGCATCAAATTGCCCCTCTTTCCCTTCCATTCCTGGATGGTCCGGGTGCACGCCGAAGCGGCCCCGTCGGTGGTCATGATCCATGCCGGCGTTTTGCTCAAGATGGGGGCGTACGGCCTGATCCGCTTTGGTGCGGAGCTGTTTCCCGTCCAAGTGAGGGAAGCGGCGGTGCTGCTGGCGGTCATCGGGCTGGTCAACATCCTGTACGGAGCGGTCCTCGCCTTTGTTCAGCGGGATTTGAAGCGGGTGCTGGCCTACTCCAGCGTCAGCCACATGGGGATCGTGCTCCTGGGAATCGCTTCCCTCAACGTTGCGGGACTGACGGGAGCCTTGTTCCAGACGGTTTCCCACGGGTTTATCGCCGCTCTGTTGTTCTTCCTCATCTTTAGCCTGACGGAGAGGACCGGGACCACCCGGATCGACGAGCTGGGCGGCATGGCCAAGGCGATGCCGGTGCTTTCTGGCCTCCTCCTCGCCGCGGGGCTGGCCCTGCTCGGGCTGCCGGGAATGTCCGGCTTCATCAGCGAATTCCTGGCGTTCCTGGGATTGTTCAAGAGTGAGCCCGTGCTGGCGGCGGTGGGGGTGTTGGGCTTGATTCTCGCCGCAGCCTACACGCTGCGGGCCGTCCTGCGGACCACCTTCGGCCCCCTGAGCGGGCACTGGGAGAAGCTGACGGATGTCCGTCCGGCCGAATCCGCCGCGATGCTGGTGCTGTTGGGCTTGATCATCCTCATCGGCGTTTACCCCGCCGTGTTGGGAGAACCGATGCAGACGACACTGCACGCGATCGTTGCAAGGATGGGAGGGTAGGGGGAGATGGAAAAATCGATCATCCATTACGACTGGACCGTTATGGCCCCCGAACTGATCCTCGTCGCCGCAGCCGCGCTGATGACGCTGATCGACCTGGTCATGAAGGAGCGCTGGGACCGGCGCTGGCTTGGCGCTTTGGGACTGGTGGCGGTACTGGCCGCCGGCGCCTTCGTCGTGACGAGCTTCGGCGGCAAACCCTACGAAATTTTGGGAAACACCTACCGGGTGGACGATTTCGCCCTGACCTTCAAGGCGCTCATCCTGGGGGGGACCGCGTTGGTCCTGCTCCTCTCCTTCGCCCACCTCGGCCGGGAGGAGGTCCAAGATCAAGGGGAATATTACTACCTGCTCCTATCCGCCGCCCTCGGCGGGATGATCATGGCCTCCTCCGCCGACCTGATCACGCTGTTTGTCGGGTTGGAACTGCTGAGCATTTCTTCGTACATCCTGGTGGGTGTGCGCAAAAAACGGACCGAGTCGGGAGAGGCGGCCTGGAAATACGTGATCCTGGGAGGGGCTTCCTCCGCCTTCATCCTGTACGGGATGTCCTTCCTCTACGGAATGGCGGGGAGTACCAACCTGTTCGTCGTCCAACAGCGTTTGGCCGAGGCCTATCTCCAGGGCTACGAATCCTTCGTCTACCTGTCGCTCTTTTTGATGATCGTCGGATTCGGTTTCAAGGTCGCATCGGCCCCCTTCCACACTTGGGCGCCTGATGTGTACCAGGGGGCGCCGACGCCGGTGACCGGCTTCTTGGCGGTCGTCTCCAAAATAGCGGCCTTTGCCTTTGTTTTCCGCATCCTGATCGTCGCCTATCTGCAGCCCTTCCAGATGGGGATGTGGCTGGAGATCGCCGGCCCCCTTCTGCTGATTCTGGCAGGGACATCGATGATTGTCGGCAACGCGGTGGCTCTCCGCCAGACCAACGCCAAACGGCTGCTCGCCTACTCGAGCATCGCCCATGCGGGATATTTGCTCGTGCCGCTGGCCGTGTGGGGATTCTCCTTTTTTGAGAGCACCTTGTATTACCTTTTGGCGTACCTGCTCATGACGATCGGCGCCTTCGCCGTGTTGATGATCGTCGAGAAAAATGAAAAGAGCGAGGATATCGCCGCCTTTGCCGGGCTTTACCAGCGGTCTCCCCTGCTCGCGGTGGCGATGACCATCCTCCTCGTCTCCCTGGCGGGCATTCCGGTGACGGCGGGATTCTTCGGCAAATTTTACATCCTGGTCAACGCCCTCTCCAGCCAGAAACTGTGGATCGCGTTGATCATGATCGCCACTACCGTCGTCTCCTACTTCTACTACTTCGAGTTTATCCGGCAGATGTATTTCCGGCCTTCGCCCCGCGGGGAGAAGTTGGCGATCCCCGGTTTGACGGCCGCGGTCGTCCTGTTGGCCGTCCTGGGTACCGTCGGTCTCGGCGTTTTTCCGCAAAATGTCCTCCAGTTCCTGGGCGGAATTCAATGGGACAGCGCCTTTGTCCAGATGGGTCCGACCCAGTGAAAGAAAAACCCTGCCTTTACGGCGGGGTTTTTTTTGATTTCCGCTGAGGGTTAAATGTTTTGCGTTTTTTGCCATGATCGGGTACGATGAAATGGAACGTGTCGTCGAAGGGGTGCATATCATGGATGGTGCGGTGAGCCTGGGGCTGACGGGGCTGATCAACGTCGTGATGACCCTTGCCGGCATCGGGTTCAGCTGGTGGATCCTGATGAATGTGAGGCTCGATGTGTTCATGAGGCAGCCGAAGGGGCCCCAAGCGAAGGCGTTGATGATCGTGCTGTCCATCGTGCTGGGACACGGCCTGGCCACCTTCGTGTCCGACTATCTGGGATGGTCCCGACTCATCAGCCAGCTGTTCTGATCCGCGCTGACATCGATCCTGTGTTCGCGTATACCTCCTTTCCCCATTGCCGAAAATGGATGATGAAAAAACGGGGGAAGGGACGGACCTTTCATGGATCGGAAACGGCTTGTCAGCGGAATTCTTTTTTTCTTCATCCTTTTTTTATCCGTCGGATCGGTGTCTCCACCGGATGATACGGAGCAGCTGATCGACGCCTTCCGCCGGGCGGGGGGACAGCCGGAAAAGATCGTGCTGCACCACGGAAACCGGACCCAAACCCCTTTGCTCCGGGAGGAAGTCGACGATTTGGCCCGGCGGCTGAGCCGGGAACTCGGCCTGGGACCGGCCCGTCGGACGGAGGATCGGCACGGTCATCGATGGACAGCCACGGGCAAATGGGGGCGAAACCTGCAGGCCCGATTGAACGTTATCAACGATAGGGTCGATTTGCGAAAAAACCGTCCTTATATATCCGTTCAGTTGACCGGCCGCGGGCATCCGGACGGAGAGTGGCCCCGCTTCCGGGAACGGCTGGAGAAGGTTCTCACCGGAAACGGCATCGATCCGCACCTTCAATTCTCCATCCAGGGAAGCCGTCCGGGGATGGGTTCCGATCCGGAGGAGACGGTACGCCGGGTGCTCCAGCGGCTGAATGCGCGGGAAATCGAAGGGATGCGGACGGACCGAACCACCAGCATTTCGGCTTTCACACCGGCCTTGCGAGGCGGGTTGGAGACAAAAGGTGGTATGATGAACGTACAGGTCGCCGCCCGGATGGACCGCAGTGGTGAACGATTGATCCTGACCCTGGGCACACCCATTATCACCATCGAATATTAGACAACGCGGAGGGAAGGCATTTGGAAAAAATCGTTGTTCGCGGTGGCAAGCGGTTGAAAGGCAGGGTGAAGGTACACGGCGCGAAAAATGCCGTCCTGCCGATCATCGCTGCTTCCATCCTGGCCTCGCGCGGGGAGCATGTGATCGATGAGATCCCGCTGTTGGAAGATGTGAAGACGATTACCGAGTTGCTGCAAAGCCTGGGGGTAACCGCGGAGCTGAGAGAGGACAGCGTCCGAATCTGCGCGGAAAAGGTGGCTCAAACCGAAGCCCCCTACGAACTGGTCAGGAAAATGCGCGCTTCCTTTCTCGTGATGGGGCCGCTGCTGGCCCGGAAGAAACACGCCCGCATTCCCCTGCCCGGCGGGTGCGCCATCGGGAGCCGTCCCATCGATCAGCACCTCAAGGGTTTGGAGGCGATGGGAGCCGTCTTCGAAGTGGGCAAAGGGATCATCGAAGGGCGGGTTCCCGACCGGTTGAAGGGTGCCCGCATTTATCTGGATGTGGCCAGCGTCGGGGCGACGGAAAACATCATGATGGCCGCCACCCTGGCGAAGGGAAGAACGGTGATTGAAAACGCGGCCCGCGAGCCGGAAATCGTCGATTTGGCCAACTTCCTCAACGCGATGGGAGCCAAGGTGCGCGGGGCCGGGACCGGAACCATCCGGATCGAGGGCGTCGACTTTCTCCGGGGCACCTCGTACACGGTGATTCCCGACCGGATCGAAGCGGGAACCTATATGGTGGCTGCCGCGATCACCCGCGGGGAAGTCTTCGTCGAGGGCGCCATCAGCGATCACCTGGGACCGGTGATCGCCAAGATGCGTGAGATGGGCATCCACGTGCTGGAAGGGGAAAACGGCGTACACGTGCGGGCGGAAGGCGACCTCCGTCCGGTGGATGTCAAAACCCTGCCGTACCCCGGTTTCCCTACGGACATGCAGGCTCAATTCATGGCTTTGCTTGCGACCGTCAAGGGAACCAGCGTCGTCACCGAGACGGTTTTTGAAAACCGGTTTATGCACGTGGAAGAATTGAAGCGGATGGGCGCCCAGATCAAAATCGATGCCCGGACCGCCATCATCGATGGAGGTCAGCCCCTGTCCGGCGCCCAGGTGAAAGCCACCGACCTGCGTTCGGGTGCCGCCCTCGTCCTGGCCGGGTTGGCCGCCGAAGGGGAGACGGAAGTCACCGAGCTGCATCACATTGATCGCGGATATGTCCAGTTGGTGGAAAAATTGAAGGCCCTGGGAGCCGACATCGAGCGTCTGCCGGTGGATACCGAGAAGTCCATGACGGAGCCCTCATACGCTTAATCTCTTCGGCGGAGGCCGCAGCCAAAACGAGGCTGCGGCCTCCGTTTTTTTGTGGAACCTTCCGGATCCGCGCCGGTTCTAAAGGAAGTTGTCCCCTCATATTCTGAAAGGGAAGGTTGTCCCAGACCGAGGATCAAAGGATGTTTTGTAGCGCCCTCTGTCGAGGGGGAAGGGGCGGTTTTTCGAGCACGGTCATACCTGATCTTAGAAGGACTGGAGGGCGTTATCCTTGCGCAAAGGATTGTGGCTGTTTGTCCCGATTTTCTTCTTCCTCTTGGTGATGTTGGCCGTTCCGGCGCTGTTGGTCAGCTATCCTTCTGCCACCCCGCAGGAAAAGGCGCCGGCGCCCCAAGAGCTTCCGAGGGATCCCGATGAACCGGTCATCCGGGTGTTTTTGAGTGAGGAAAAGCGGGTGGTTCGCGTTCCACTGGAGCAATACGTGCGGGGGGTTGTGGCCGCCGAAATGCCCGCCGATTTTCATATGGAGGCGTTGAAGGCCCAGGCGCTCGCCGCGCGGACCTACATCGTGGACCGGTTGAGGGGCGGCGATTTTTCCGACATGGAGACGATGGGAACGGAGGCCAAGGGGGCTCACGTGTCCGATTCCGTGTTGCATCAGGCTTATCGCACGGACGAGCAGTTGAAAAAATCGTGGGGAGACCGCTACGCCGCCTATTCTTCACGGATCAATAGGGCGGTGCTCGACACCCGAGGACAAGTCATTTTGTACGAGGGGGAACCGATCTACGCCGCCTTTTTCTCCACCAGCAACGGGCGAACGGAAAATTCGGAGGATGTCTTTTCCAAATCGTTCCCCTATCTCCGAAGCGTCCCCTCCCCCTGGGATGAAAAATCGCCGAGGTTTCTCAACGAAAAGACGTTGACCCTGGATGATTTCGTCCGGCGGATGGAGAAGGCGACGGGAAAGCGGGTTGCCGTCGCGGCTTCCTCCGGGGGAGACTGGATCCGCGTCCTGGAACGCACCTCCGGACGGCGGATCAAGACGCTACGGATCGGGGACCAAACCTTTACGGGGCGGCAGGTGCGTGAAGCCCTCGGATTGTCCTCCACCGATTTTACCTGGACGATCGAAAACGGCAGGATCCGGTTTCAATCCAAGGGTTACGGACACGGTGTCGGCATGAGCCAGTGGGGGGCCAATCTGCTGGCGCACCAGGGAAAAAGCGCCGAGGAAATCGTCCGTCACTATTACCGGGGAGTGGACATCGGGTCCTTGAACGCCGTGTTGAGCCAAGCTTCGAAGAAAAACTAAGAACGGGGTCTGAAAAGATGGGGTAACGGGCTCCCTTCGGAGGGCGAGGGGGACGCGGTCACCCCTTTTTTTTGGATGTGCAACCCGCTTGGAACGGCTTCGATTCGAAAGCCTGCTCCCGGAACGGCGCGCGCCTCAGGATCCGTCGTCGTACCATTGCTGATCACTGTCCTCACGTTGTGGGGAATTCAAATCCCCCTCGCCTATTACTGGGGAGGTCAATATGGTCTGGAAAAGCTGTGGTGGAGCTTTCCTTCCGCTTTTATCCTTTCCATCGTTCTCCATTCCATTTACTATTTGTCCGGCAGATGGATCAACCCGAGCAACGCGAAATGAATTCCCGGTCAAGCAGCTTAAGGGTCTGCACGCTTTGCCGGGCAGACCCTTCGTTGTGCTGCTCGAGATGGAATGTGGAAGTGAACAAAGAAAAAGCACATGTTCAAAGAAGGGGATAATGTCCCCGATTTTTTGTTGTGTAGCTTCTTTTTCGCGTCTCGGTCCCGGTGCTGCAGCTTCTTGCGACTGATGGAGGAAATCAGGACGGTTCCGGGATGTCCGTCCGTCTTTCAATAGAGCACGCGGCTCAGGGTGACCGCCCTTTATCCTTTCTACTCCCTCCGGAAAAAATGATGGAGATGACGACGGCCGTCGGAAGAGGCATCCCGGCCCCGCGGTTGATCGGGCTTGATAAGGAAGGGATGAGAGCTCAAAAAATACTAAAAAAGTTGTCACCTCAGGTATAAAAAGGTTTTACCCTGTCCAAAATGTTTCCTGAGGTGATAGCCAAATGAAACCCGAGCAACCGAATAACAATGTGCAACCCATAAACAAGATGAAATGGCGACTCCGATGGAAGCGCCTGTTTTCGAAAAAATGGGCTTTCCCGGCAATCTATCTCGCAGCGGCTGCACTCATCCTAAGCCTGGTATGGTGGTACTCAACCAGCCAGGAACCCGGTCAAAAACCGACGACCGGGTTGGAGGAAGTACTGAAGCAGGAACCGGTGGAAAACATCAACGCGCCGAAGGAGATGATTCTCCCCGTCGCTGAGAATGCTCAGGCGAAAGCGAAAATGGGATACTACAACGATGCCGGATCCGATCAGTCCAAAGAGACTTCCCTGGTGAAATACGAGAACACCTATTGGCCACACTCCGGGGTGGACTTTGCCAGGGAAGACGGCAAGAGCTTCGATGTGGTCGCGGCTCTGGACGGGAAAGTGATCCGGGTCGAAGAGAATCCCATCGTCGGCCATCTGGTGGAGATTCAGCATGACAACGGATTGGTCACCGTATACCAGAGCTTGTCCGACGTGAAAGTGAAAGAGGGGCAAGCCGTTTCCCAGGGCGATTTGATCGCCCGGGCCGGTGAAAACAGTTTCGAGAAGGATGCCGGCGTGCATCTTCACTTCGAAGTTCGCAAGGATGGGCAGCCGCTCAACCCTGAACAGTATCTGGATTGACGATTTCGGAAGACCGCCCCGGCCCGGGGCGGTCTTTTTCTCCAACAGAGCCCGCAGGGGCATTTCGGGGGTTGACTCAAAAAGTCGCCGTTTTTGGCTTGTCACTGCTTGTAACATGCGAATAACCGTCAAAACGGCTCATATAATGTACCAAACGTTCCGAGGAGGGAGGCGAGGGGGAGTGCATGATTACATCAAGGAGCGGACGATTAAGATCGGTCGATATTTTGTCGAGACACAGCATACGGTTCGCGCCATCGCCAAGGAATTCGGAGTTTCCAAAAGCACGGTCCATAAAGATTTGACGGAACGTCTTCCGGAGATCAATCCCGAACTTGCCAATAAGGTGAAGGAGATATTGGAATATCATAAATCGATCCGCCATCTCAGAGGCGGTGAGGCAACCCGCATCAAATACAAGCGGCAACGGCCGAAAGTGGAAGAGAAGAGACGGGAAACCACCACCACGATCTGACGGAAGGCGAAGAGTCACGGGATTCATCGATTCCTTTGGCAGATCAAGGGGATACATATTCGGAAACGGATCACGGAATCAGAAGGATATGAGGCATCGGGACAGCTGACGGTGAAAGCCATTTTTTTGCAGAAAGCCGCCTACCCCCTTTCCATCCCCTTTCAACAGGAGTGGACTTGGGAAAACAATTGCGTTATATTCTCTATAGATACGGTGTCGCAGGTGGAAACTGACACCCGGCGCCGCTCCGCCCCGTTTATTGGGTGGACGGGCTGTCCGGCAGGGACCGCCGGCACGAACCCTTTTATGGAGAGGATAACATGGTGGATCGTGATCATCGCATTCCATCCGACGCCGTGGTTCAGGAAAGTTCTCACACCGCAGGCGGCAAAGTGAGCGAGGACGGCGGCACCACGACGGTGATGTGGAAAAAAAATACATCTATGGATGGTTTAAGAGATTCTGGGGGGGAGGATCAACCCGCCCCCTCCTTAAACAAATCGGTTGCGGCGCAACAAGGGGATGATAAGGCGGGGGATCGGAACCATTCCTCACCGCCTCTGAAAACGAAAAAGGAAACCTCGGAGCCTCCCCCTCGTTTGCCCGTCGGAAAGATGAAATGGAGCCAATCGCAGGAACGGGAGCCGAACTCCGGCGGAAGCCCTCAACCGGACGGGGAATCCCGGTTCGGAACCGGTGACATTCCGGAAGAAGGGAAGGCGGATCGGAAATCCGCCTCCGGGAAGGAGACGGCACCTCCGGAGAAGGGGAGAGGGACGGGCAGGTCCGAAAAGGAATCCCCGGAACCGCCTCGAAAGAAGAAGATTCCCGTCGGTGTCCTCAAATGGCGAAAAGATGAGGAAACGGACGGGGCCGAAAAGGGGAATTTCCCGGGAAATGCGAAACTCTTCCGCTTACCCGAATTCCTTCCCGGCAGGGGGGAGAAGGAACCGGGGGAAGAGCTGACGGACGCACAGCGCCGTCTGAGGAAGGCGGTCAAGATATTGTGGATTCCTTCGCTGCTGTTCGGTTCGCTCCTGATCGGACTGATCATCGGATATGCAGGATTGGGTGATCAATCGCCCCTGGAAGTGTTCGACCTCGACCTGTGGAGGCACATTTATCAACTGGTCTACGGATGAGAAGAACCCGCCATGCCGGAGAGAGCGGCAGAGCGGGGTCTTTCACGTTTTTTGCTGTTTCCGTTCGGCATTTAGGGTATAATACAAAAGGGAATCCGTGAGGAGGGACCCCGCGTGAATCTGCCCAACACACTGACTCTGATCCGATTTCTTTTCATTCCGCTGTATCTGTTTCTGTACTTTTCGGAGATCCCGGGGAGGATCTATTGGGCATTCGGGGTACTGCTCCTGGCCGGTTTGACCGATGTGATAGACGGATATCTGGCACGGCGCAACAAGCAGGTGACGCAGCTGGGAATCATGCTGGATCCGTTGGCGGACAAGTTGATGATGCTGGCGGTTTTTCTCTCTTTGCTGATCTCCCAGCGTATCAGCCTGTGGGCGGCACTGGCCATATTCGCCCGCGACTTGGGAATGATTTTCGGATCAGCCTTTTTTCACTTTCGCGGGAAAAAGACGGTTCCCGCCAATCTGTTGGGCAAGCTGACCACATTCCTTTTTTACGTGGCTCTGTTCCTCCTCCTCTTCGACTATCCCAATGCCGAGAATTTCCTGTGGATCGTCATCGCTCTCTCCTTTATCACCTTCTTTATCTATCTCTTCCAGTTCAAAATGCTGAACCAACGGACCATGTGACGGAGAACAAAGGGTGCCGATCCAGCGACCGGCACCCTTCTATCTTAAACCCCTGCCCCGATGAGGCGGGGGCTTTTATTAGTTTAAAGAAAAAGAGTGAAAATCATACGCGAATCCCCCTGAATAGAAATTTGCCGGGTCTTTCGCTATAATGGGAGCAGCGACAGGAATGAAAGGAGCGACGACATGGAACTGGACATAAAGGGAATCCAGGAGATTATCCCGCACCGTTATCCCTTCTTGCTCGTCGACCGGATCGTCGAGTGGGAGGCCGGAAAGCGCGCCGTGGGGATTAAAAATGTTACCGTCAATGAACCGTTTTTTCAAGGCCATTTTCCTGAGTACCCGGTCATGCCCGGCGTGCTGATCGTGGAGGCGCTGGCCCAGGTGGGGGCGGTCGCGGTGCTGGGGATGGAGGAAAACCGCGGCAAACTGGCTTTTTTTGCGGGGATTGACAAGTTTCGCTTTCGCGGACAGGTGAAACCGGGAGATGTCCTCCGGCTGGAAGTGGAGCTCCTCCGGCTGAAAGGAGCGGTGGGAAAAGGGAAGGCCGTCGCCCGGGTCGGTGATCGCACCGTCGCGGAAGGTGAACTGATGTTTGCCATCGGGCAGGGATGAGCGGGTCGGCCGGGATCCCTCCTTTCCGGTTCCGGGCCGCCAAATTAGCACATTTTGGAGGGAACCTCTCTTCTTTCGAAGAAGAAAAAAATGTATGATCAGCTCAGCAGTGGTTCGGGGAAGGTGGTTCGCCGATATTTTTTTCGTTTATCTGACTTTTCGTCGCAGGTATGTTTAAAGTAGGAGGGTTCCCGAATTGAGAGTGGTTACCGTTGTCGGTGCTCGTCCCCAGTTTATCAAGGCGGCGCCGGTGCACCGCGTTCTCCGGCGAAGGGCGCAGGAAATCCTCGTACATACGGGTCAGCACTATGATCCGAGTTTGTCGAAGGTGTTTTTCGACGAGCTGAACATCCCCCAACCGGATTACCATCTGGGCGTCGGCTCAAAAAGCCACGGTGCCCAGACCGGGGAGATGCTCCTCAAAGTGGAAGAAGTGCTGGAGAAGGTGCGTCCCGATTTGCTCCTCGTATACGGGGACACCAACTCTACGCTGGCCGGGGCTTTGGCCGCCGCCAAGATGCACATTCCGATCGCCCATGTGGAGGCGGGGCTGCGCAGCTTCAACCGGCGGATGCCGGAGGAGATCAACCGGGTGCTGACCGATCATCTGTCCCGATGGCTGTTCTGCCCGACGCGGACAGCGGTCCAAAATCTCGAGCGGGAAGGGATTTCAAAGGGTGTGCACTTGACGGGGGACGTCATGCTGGACGCGGTTCTGTACAACCGGAAACTGGCGGAGGATCGGTCCCGCATCCTGGAGCAGCTGGAGCTTGAACCGGGCCAATATTTGCTGATCACCCTGCACCGGGCGGAGAACACCGACGATCTCCGGCGGATGAAATCCATTGTTGACGCCTTCAACGAATTGTCCGTTCCCGCAGTCCTTCCCATGCACCCGCGGACGAGGAACCGGCTGAATCAGATGGAACTCTCCCTCTCCAATCCCCTGGTCAAAGTGATCGAACCGGTGGGATACCTGGACATGCTCCAACTGGAGGCGAACGCCAGGAAAATCCTGACGGATTCGGGAGGCGTTCAGAAGGAAGCCTTTTTTCTCCAAGTGCCGGTGATCACGATGCGCGATGAAACCGAGTGGGTCGAGACGGTGGAACAAGGAGCCAACCGCTTGACGGGGGCGAACAAGGCAGCCATTCTGGAGGCTGTGGAACGGTTTGAGGTGGATTTCACCCGGGTTTCTTCCGTTTTCGGGGATGGCCGGGCGGCTGAACGGATCGTGGATCACCTCATGCGCGATTTAGAGCTCTGAACCGTTCGGAGAGCCAAGGCGTGAGGCGAGGTGAAAAAATTAGCGATGAGTTTAAAAGTGCTTGTCATATCCCACATGTATCCCAATCCGGCCAATCCCATGTCCGGAATATTCGTGCATAATCAGGTAAAAGCCCTCAAGCAGGCCGGAGTGGAATGCCGAGTGCTTTCCCCCATTCCCCGCTTTCCCCTGTATCCCAAGTGGCGGGTGTATCGACGGTTTCCCGCCCAGGCCGTGATGGACGGGATTCCGATTCATTATCTGCCGACGTGGATGTTTCCCGGCGGGATGTTTTTTTCTTCCTACGGCAGGTTGTATTATATGGCCCTGTCGTCGGTTCTGCCGTCGATCCGGGAGCGCTTTCCCTTCGATCTGATTCATTGTCATACCATTTACCCGGACGGATATGCCGGCGGGATGTTGAAGGAGAAGTTTTCCGTCCCCGTGGTCAGCACGATCCACGGATCGGACATCCTCCTGTATCCCCATCGGAGCCGTGGCGTCTTTCGCCACACGGAGCAGGCGCTCCGGATGAACGATCACATCATCGCGGTGAGCAATCTCTTGATGAAAGAGGCCCAGCAGGTGGTGGCCGGGGTGGATGTGTCCACCATCTACAACGGCTTCGATCCGAGCCGCTTTTATCCCATGGATTCCAAGGCGGCGCGGAAGAAGCTGGAGATTTCGCCGGAGGAAAAAGTGGCGCTGTTTGTCGGCAACCTGAAACCCGTCAAGGGGCTCCAGGTGCTCCTGGAGGCGTTTTGCCGGGTGGTGAAGCAGGTGCCGCAGGCCCGCCTGGTTTTGGTGGGAGACGGTCCGCTCCGTTCGGCGCTGAAGCGGCAGGTGCGCGAGTGCGATCTGGAAGAGAGAGTGACCTTTGCCGGGCGCCGGCCTCACGATGAAATCCCTCTTTGGATCAACGGAAGCGATGTGGTGGTCCTGCCCAGCCTGAGCGAGGGATTCGGCGGAGTCGTGCTGGAGGCGATGGGTTGCGGGAAGCCGGTTGTGGCGACCGATGTCGCGGGGGCTTCGGAGATCGTGCAGCACCGCAAGACCGGCTATCTGGTGAAGCCGGAGGATTCCGAAGGCCTGGCCCAGTATTTGACCATTTTGCTGAAGGACGAGGGCGGGCTGATCGGTGACATGGGCGAGCGGGCCTATGCCGCCTCCGGCAGCTACACCTGGAAGCAGAACGCCTCCCAGGTCATCGAACTGTATCACCGATTGTTAAGTCGACGATAAGTTTTTGTGGGAGTTTGTTGAAGGGGATACAAAAAAGGGACTGTTTATGTTACAGTGGAGGGTGAGGTTTGTAATCTTTTTGTAACATAAGAGTAATACGGGATCATCATCCACGGCTGAAAGAGGGGGGTCAGGGTGGTACGATACGGGATCGTGGGATGCGGCCACATCGCCAAAAAACATGTGGATGCCATCGCCGCGACGGACGGAGCGGAACTGGTGGCCGTCTGCGACACGAATCCGGACCGAATGGCTCCCATTGCCAGAGAGGGCATCCGGGGCTACACCGATTTGGAGCAGATGCTGAAAGACAGCCCGGTGGATGTGGTATCCATCTGCACCCCCAGCGGTCTGCACGCGGAATTGGCCATCCGGGCGGCGGAGGCCGGAAAGCACCTGGTGGTTGAGAAACCGATGGCCATGACCCTGGACGAGGCGGACCGCATGATTGATGCCTGTGAAAAAAACGGCGTGTTGATGACGGTGGTTCACCCCAACCGCTTCCGTCCCGCCGTGATCGAACTCAAGCGCCGGATGGAGGAAGGGGCGTTCGGGACCATCGGTCACGCCAATGCCACCGTTCGTTGGAACCGGAACCAGTCCTACTATGACCAGGCGCCCTGGCGCGGGACCCGGTCCATGGACGGCGGGGTGCTGATGAACCAGGCCATTCACAATCTGGATCTGCTCCTGTGGCTGATGGGCGACGTGGAGGAAGTCGCCTCCTATCAGGCGACCCGGATTCGCCGGATCGAGGCGGAGGACACCTCCGTATCGGTGCTCCGCTTCAAGAGCGGAGCACTCGGTGTGATCGAGGCGGCGGTCACGGTCTACCCCCGGAATTTGGAAGAGTCCCTCGCCATTTTTGGTGAGAAGGGGACGGCGGTGATCGGCGGACCGACGGCCAACTGGGTCAAAACCTGGCGGTTTGCCGATTTGACGGAAGAAGAAGCGCAAGCAACCATTGCCCGAGTGGAAGAAGATCCGTACGGGGTGCCCGGCCACCAATGCATCATCGAGGACATGACCGAGGCGATCCGGACCGGCAGGCAGCCGAAAATCACCGGGGAGGACGGACGGCGCGCCCTGGGGCTGGCGGTTGCCTGCAATCGGGCGGCGGCTGACGGCCGGCCCGTGCGGCTCGATTCACTCAGATCTTCATTTCCAAAAAAGGCGGGTGGCAACCACCGATGAATATCCCCTTGATGGATCTGAAGGCACAATACCGGTCGATCCGTGAAGAAGTGCTGAGGGCCGTGGAAGGGGTGTTGGAGGGCGGCCGGTATATCCTCGGTCCGGAGGTGAAAGCTCTGGAAGAGGAAGTGGCCGCCCTTTGCGGTGTGGACCACGGAGTCGGAGTCGCCAACGGTACCGATGCCCTGGTGTTGACGCTGGATGCGCTGGGGATCGGGCCGGGGGATGAGGTGATCACGACTCCTTTCACCTTTTTCGCCACGGCGGAGTCGATTTCGCGAGTGGGGGCAACGCCGGTTTTTGTCGACATCGATCCCGGCACCTTCAACCTGGACGTTTCGGAGGTCAAAAAGAGGATCACCCCCCGAACCAAGGCGATCATGCCGGTTCACATCTTCGGGCAGCCCGCCGACATGGACGAAGTGACGGCGATCGCCCGGGAGCACGGCCTGTGGGTCGTCGAGGACGCCTGCCAGGCGATCGGGGCGGAGTACCGGGGCCGCAAAGTGGGCTCCCTGGGCCATGCCGCCTGTTTCTCCTTTTTTCCCACCAAAAACCTGGGCGGATACGGCGACGGCGGCATGGTCGTCACCGACGACGAATCCCTGGCCCGGAAGTTGCGCAGCCTCCGGGTGCACGGCCGCACGCCGGACTCCAAATACGTCAACACCACGATCGGGTACAACAGCCGGCTCGATGAACTGCAGGCGGCCGTTCTTCGGGTCAAGCTGCGCCGTCTGGAGGAGTGGAACGAAGCCCGCCGGCGGAAAGCCCGCCTCTACAGTGAACGGCTGCGGGACGTGCCGGTGGAAACCCCTGTGGAAGCGGCGGATCGATCCCACGTATACCACCTTTATATCATCCAGACCGAGGAACGGGATGCCCTGATCGATCACCTGGAGCGGCACGGGATCGCTTCCGGCGTTTACTACCCGATCCCCCTCCACCTGCAAGAGGCATACCGCTCTTTGGGATACGGGGAAGGCAGCCTGCCCCGGGCGGAGAAGGCGGCGGGACGGACGTTGGCCCTGCCCCTCTATCCGGAGCTGCCGGAGGAGAAGGTTCGCCACGTGGCGGAGGTCGTACGCCGGTTCTTCGAGCGGGGCTGACGACGGAAACTTTTTTTCCGGGGGCACCGTTTTGTACGGAAGGCGGAACGGGTGTGGGGAGATGCGTGGCGGTCGATTTCGCGAACAAAGGGATGAGCGATATGAGCACCGATGAGCTGCTCAGGAAAATCGAAGAGAAGCGTGCCTTGATCGGGGTGGTCGGCCTCGGCTACGTGGGACTTCCCCTGGCGGTGGAAAAGGCCAAGGCGGGCTATCCGGTCATCGGGTTCGACATACAGCAGAAGCGGGTCGACATGGTGAATCAAGGCGTCAATTACATCGGGGATGTGGTGGATGAGGATCTGAAGGAGCTGGTGCAACAGGGGCGACTCCGGGCGACCAGCGATTATTCCCACATTCGGGAAGTGGATGCGGTCGCCATTTGCGTTCCCACCCCGCTGGATAAGTACCAGCAGCCCAACATCTCCTACGTGAAGGGATCGACCCGGGAAATCGCCAAATACCTCCACCCGGGGATGCTGGTGGTCCTCGAAAGCACGACGTATCCGGGGACGACCGAGGAGGTGGTCCGGCCGATTTTGGAGGAGACCGGCCTCAAGGTGGGGCGGGACTTCCATCTCGCCTATTCACCGGAGCGGGTGGACCCCGGCAATAAGGAGTACAACACGAAGAACACGCCCAAGGTGGTGGGGGGTGTCACGCCGGCCTGCACCCGGGTGGCGGCCATGCTGTACCGTCAGGTGCTGGAGGGGGAAGTGTTTGAGGTATCCAGCCCGGCGGTCGCGGAGATGGAGAAGATTCTGGAGAACACCTTCCGCAACATCAACATCGCCCTGGCGAACGAGATGGCCATCCTGTGCCACAAGATGGGGATCGACATCTGGGAAGTGATCGAGGCGGCCAAAACCAAGCCCTACGGGTTCATGGCCTTTTATCCCGGTCCGGGGCTGGGCGGCCACTGCATTCCCATCGATCCCTTCTACCTCACCTGGAAGGCGCGGGAATACAAGTACCACACCCGCCTGATCGAGCTGGCGGGGGAAATCAACAATTACATGCCGGAGTTCGTCATCGAGCGGTTGATGAAGATCCTCAACCGCCACGGAAAGCCGTTGAACGGTTCCCGGGTGCTCCTTCTCGGAGTCGCCTACAAGAGGGATATCGATGATATGCGGGAATCGCCGGTGCTGGAGATCATCCGGCTCCTCGAGGAATACGGAGCGAACGTGAAGGTGTCCGATCCGCACATTCCCTCCTTCCGCGTCGGGGATCGGGACTACCACAGCGAACCGCTCACCCCGGAGCTGATCGAACGGGCCGACGCGGTGGTGATCACCACGGACCACAGCGCTTTCGACTACAGGATGATCGCCGACCGCGCCCGGGTGATCTTCGACACGCGCAACGCGATGAGGGGGATCGGCGACATCCGCGGCGATTACGAAAAGCTGTGAGGTTGGTTTTGATGAACGTGATACACGATTCCGTTCGCATGGGTGAAAACGTGAAGGTAGGCCCCTTCGCGGTCATCGAAGAGGGTGTGGTTCTGGGATCCGATGTGATCGTCGGCCCTCACGTGGTGATCCATGCGGGAACGTTGATCGGATCGGGAGTCACCATTTACGCCGGGGCCGTGCTGGGTCGCTGGCCGAAGCCGGCCAAAACCAGCACCGTGAAAGTGGATCCCGATTTGTCTCCCCTCCGGCTCGGGGACGGGGTGACGGTCGGGGCCGCTGCGGTTCTCTATCGGGGAAGCCGGATCGGACGAAACGTCATGATCGGCGATGCGGCCACCATTCGGGAAAAATGCACCGTCGGGGACGATGTCGTCATCGGACGGGGAGTGGCCGTGGAGAACCAGGTGATGATCGGCGATCGAACCAAGATCCAGACCAATGCGTACATCACCGCCTACACCGTCCTGGAGGAGCATGTGTTCATCGCTCCGGGAGTGACCACCACCAATGACAACTTCATGGGCCGAACCGAGGAACGCTTCAAGCACATCTCGGGACCGAGGGTGAAGCGGGGGGCCCGCGTCGGAGGAGGAGCCGTTCTCCTGCCGGGAGTGACGGTGGCGGAAGAGAGCTTTATCGCCGCCGGTGCGGTGGTCAACCGGGACACGGAACCGGGAATGGTGTACGTGGGCGTTCCGGCCCGCCCTCTGCGCAAAGTGCCGGATGGGGAGAAACTGGAGCATCAAGATTAGAAAGAAAGGTTCAGGGTGCGGATATGCTGGCCAAACTGAAACAGCTGTTTTCTGATTCTGCCGCCTTCGCCATCGCCCAGATGGGAAACAAGCTGGTGGCCTTTCTGCTGATTCCAGTCTACACGAGCTATCTGAATCCAGGCCAATATGCCGACTGGGGTTTGACCAACACGATCACGATGATCGTCTCCTACTTGTCCATTTTGGGCACGGATGCCGCCCTCGCCTTTTATTATTTCGATGCCAAGGAGAAGCAGGAACGGCGTGCCTATTTCACGGCGGCGACGCTGTTCTCCGCGGGGATCTGCACGCTCTTCCTCATCGTCGCTCTGGGATTGGGCTCTCCCCTCGCACAGCTCTTATACGGCCGCCCGACGGGCTATGAATATCTCCTGACGTTGGCTATGCTTGCGACGGTGGCGTCCATCGTCATCCAGATGAATCTGGCATACGCACGCTACAGCCGGAAAGTGTGGACCTTCAACGCGATGAGCATGAGCTATGTCATCGGCTCGGCGCTGTTGAACGTGCTCTTTCTGAAATACACCGATTGGGGAGTCAACGCGATCTTTGTCGGCCAAGTGGTGGCCGGAGCCGCCGTTGCACTGATTCTGGTCTGGATGTTTCGAAGAGAGTTTACCCGGAGGGTGCGCTGGGATCATTTGAAGCACCTGCTCCGCTACGGAGCTCCGCTCTTGCCGACGCTCCTCGCCTTTTGGATGATGAACATGCTGAACCGGCCGATGATCATCTATTTCGCCTCCCGCGAAGAGGCGGGGCTGTTCGAGGCGGCCTTCCGCTTCGCCAGCGTCATCGCTCTGATCACCGCCGCCTTTCAGCTGGCTTGGCGTCCCTTCGCGATGTCGGTCAAGGAGCGGGCGGATGCCCCGCGCATCTACAGTCTGGTGGGGAGAGCCTTCATCGTCGTCGCCGCCCTGGCCATCATGGGTCTCAGCTTTGTCATCCAACCCTTGATGGAACTGGCCACCGGCCAGCCGGAGTTTGCTGAGGCTTACCCTTACGTGTGGATGCTCTCCCTGGCGACGGTGCTCAACACCTTTCACCTGATCGTCGGGGTGGGCCTGCTGATCCACAAGAAGACGCAGGTGATCTCCCAAATCTTCATCCTCGCGGCGATCTTTTACGTGCTGGGCAATTTTGTGGCCATCCCCCTCTTCCGCAATTGGGGGGCGTCGGCCATGGCGATGCTCGCATATCTATTTATCGTGATCCTCATCCACCGTCGCTCCCGGGCCACGTATCCCGTCGACTTTCGCATGGGTTCCATTCTTCTGTTCCTGGCGGTCTATTTGGCCGTGATGGCGGGAATAACTTGGATCCAGGTGGATGATTGGTCCAATAAGTGGATTTATTACTTTCTCGGGCTGGTTGTTGTGGTTGCGTCCGTCTTTGCGACCGGCATTTTCCGGCTCCAGTCCTTCTTCGGGGCCCTGCAACGGTTGCCGGAGCTGCTGAAAGGGAGGTGAACCGATGCGTCTGTTTCCCTATTCCGAAAAAGAACGTCTTCAGACCCTGTTCGTGGTCATGGTGGCCTTCGCCCTGCTGGGACCCACTTTTGGGATACCGGTGACGCCCAACTTCAAACTGACTCTGTTTCGCGTGACCTTTTTTGTGCTCCTGGGACTCCTTCTGTTTCAGTGGGCTTTTCGGCACCGTCTGGATATCGTGCACATGAACCGAATCCGGTCCCATTTGGGTTTCTTCGGCTTTTGGCTGGCCTACAGCATCGTTTCCCTGACCTGGGCCATGGATCCCGGCATGGGCATCCGCTACACGATCTTCCTGTTCATGATGGTCACCCTCTGTCTGACCTTTCCCTTTTTCATCCGTTCGGAAGAGTCGCTGTGGAGGATCTCCAGGGCGGTGTTTTGGACCTTCTTCGTCATCGTCGTCTACGGGGTCTTTGAATCGGTCACCCATATCCACCTGCCCTCCTCCAGGTATTGGGGACAGAACGTGGCATCGATCACCTCCGTTTTCACCAACCAGAACGATCTGGCGACCGCCATCACCCTGCTCCTTCCTTTCCTGGGGATTGCCCTGTACGGCCTGCGGGGAAGTCTGCGGCTGAAGGGGCTGGTCTACCTGACGATCGTCTTCGCTCTGTACTGCCTGCTGGTTACGGGATCCAGGGGCAACACCTTTTTCGCGTTGCCCCTGATGATCATCGTCTGGTTCATGACGCTTCCTTTCACCGTGCCCCGGGAGAAGCTTGTAAACTGGCGCAATTGGCTGAAGGGCGCCGGGGTGGTGATTTCCATCGCGGTGATCGTGGGATTCATGTACATGCTCCTTTTCAATGGAGCCACTCGCTACAAACTGGCCACCTCCTTCGGCATCTTTCTGGACATTCAGGGTACCACCTGGAATGTGGATGAATGGAACGGGCAGCTGGAGGCGGGAGCCGGCACCCAGGGTATGAGCATCATTATCCGCTGGTATTTGCTGATGTACGGCCTGCGCTTTTTGAGAGAGAGCCACTTCATGGGGGTTGGAGCCGGCAATGTGGAAGCCCACATGGAGGCTTACCGGGAGCTGCTGGACAACAAGGTGAACATCCACAACTGGTGGGCCGAGGTTTTGGTCAACTTCGGCGTGATCGTCTTTGCCCTGTATGTGATCTTTTATGCGGTGCTCCTGTGGCGCCTGTGGAAGCTGGCGCGGCTGAAAACCTCCCCCCAAGTCAGCCCGTTGGTCCGTTGGGGCGCCCATTCCAGCATGTTGGCCTTAATCGGCTACCTGTTCGGAGGAATGGTTCCCAGCACGGCCATTCACTTCACCCCGATGTGGATCGTGTACGGGATCGCCCTGGCTGTCGTGGTGGTGGGTGAACTTCAGAAGGCGCGCCGGAAAGGAACCGTTGGCGGCCCTGCGATGTTTCCCGATCATTGAAGGGAAGGGCCCCTGAAAGGGGAGTGAAGGATGGTCCGCAAAGTGATGATTTTCAGCTCCGTTCATCGGCACGATGATTCACGGATCTATCACAAACAGGCCGCCTCGCTGGCCCGGGCGGGCTATCGGGTGGAACTCCATGCCGTCGCCGATTTTGACGAGCGGGTGGAAAACGGAATTCGCATTGTCGGCCTTCCTTCGCACCGGAGCCGTTTGCGGCGGCTTTTGGCCGGCTGGCTGTTGTTTCGGAGGGCGCTTCAGTCAAAGGCGGACGTGTACCATTTTCACGATCCGGAATTGCTCCCCTGGGGGCTGCTGCTCAAGTGGGTGACCCGTCGGCCCGTGGTGTACGACTCCCACGAGGATTTGCCGAAACAGATCCACACCAAACCGTGGATTCCCCCCCGTCTGCGCGGGATCGTCTCCCGATTGGTTCACCGGATTGAAAAGGGAATTGCCCGTCGGCTCTCCGCCGTCATCGCCGCGACGGAGGCGATCGGAGAGCAGTTTGCCGGGGCGCGGAAAGTGGCGGTGATCAAGAATTACCCGCTTCCGATGCCTGAGATGGACGGGGAGGATCGGGAGGAAGGCAACCGGCTCCTGTATGTGGGGGGAATCTCCTATTTGCGTGGATATCGGGAGATGATCGCCATGATGGATCATCTTCCCCCCGAGCTGAAAGCCGAGCTCCACCTCATCGGACCGCTCCAACATATCGATGAGGAGGATCGGGATCCCGAACGGCTCAAGGAGAAGGGAGTTCATCTTCACGGCACCATCCCCTTTCGGGAGGTTCCCGGATGGCTGTCCAAGGGCAAAGTGGGGCTGGTCTGCCTTCACCCCGTGGAAAATTACCGCGAATCGCTTCCGATCAAGATGTTTGAATACATGGCGGCGGGAATTCCGGTGGTTGCCACCGATTTTCCCTTGTGGCGGGAGATCTTGGAGGAGAATGAATGCGGCCTGACCGTCAACCCCCTCGATCCGGCGGAAATGGCGGAGAAGGTCGCGGCTTTGCTCAGGGATGACCGGCTGCGCCGCCGCATGGGGGAGAACGGACGGCGGGCCCATTTGGAAAAATACAACTGGGGGGCGGAGGAAGCCAAGCTGCTGGATCTTTACCGGGAATTGACCGCGGAACGGGGGAAATCCATGGAAAGAAAACCCTTCAGGATTTGGCTTGCCAACCATTATGCCGTGCCGCCCAACATCGAAGGGATCACCCGCCACTTCGAACTGGCCAGGGAGTGGGTGGAGAAGGAACATGCGGAAGTGACCCTGTGGATGTCCCGGTTCCTTCACCCGCGGCGATCCTTTATCACGGAAAGCGAAAGGCGGCAGGTGCAAAGGATTCCGGGCCTTCAGCTGGAGTGGCTGTGGTCGTTTCCCCACCGGCGCAACGATCTCCGGCGCATCATCAACATGGTCAGCTTTTCCGTGTTGTTCTTCTTCGCCGGATTGTTCCGGAAAAGGCCCGATGTGCTGGTGGCCTCTTCCCCCCATCTGCTGACGGGATTGGCCGGCTGGCTGCTCGCCCGGCTGAAGGGATGCTCCTTCGTGCTGGAGGTCCGAGATCTCTGGCCGGATTCCCTCTTGCATATGGGAAGGCTCAACAATCCGGTGGTGATCCGGCTGCTCCGCTGGCTGGAATCCTTTTTGTACAACCACTCCGACCGGATCGTGGTGTTGACCGAATACCAGCGGAAGTTTATCATCGCCAAGGGAATCGATCCCGACCGCATCACCCTGATTCCCAACGGAGTGGTGGTCGGTTCCTGGAAGCCCGACCCCTCGCGGCGGGAGGAAATCCGCCGGCGGTGGGGAATGCCGCCGGATCGGTTCGTGGCCATCTACACCGGCGCCCACGGGCCTGCCAACGCCTTGGATGTCGTCGTAAAGGCGGGGGCGCATCTGGAGCCCGGGATCTCCATCGTTCTGATCGGGGACGGGCCGGAGAAGGATAAGCTGATCCGGTTGAAGGAAGAGATGGGACTTAGCAATGTCCGTCTGCTGGATCCGGTTCCCAAGCAGGAAGTGTACGATTACATCCACGCCGCCGACTGCAGCATCATCAGTCTCGCGGACAACGAGATCTTCCGCGGCGCCCGGTCCAACAAGCTTTACGATTACATGTTCGTGGGGCTTCCGATCGTGACGACCGTGGACGGGGAACTTAGGGAAATCATCGAGGGAAACGGTGTCGGGTTGTTTGCCGGGGCGGAAGACCCGGAAGGATTGGCAAAAGCGATCGCCCGAATCCGAAGCTTCCCGCCGGAAGAGCGGGAGCGGATCGCCCAAAGGGGGATGGATTACGTCCAACGGGAAGGAAACCGAAGGACGCTGGCGCACCGGTATTTTCTTCTGCTGAAGCAGTTGTGGGATCAGGAGCGCTTTGTCGATTCATCGATCCCGGAACGTCGTTAAAGGCGGTGGAGAAGGCCGTTTCTTGACCTGGGGGCGGTTTTTTCCGGGTCCGTGTTCAGATTGCACTGTTTTTTCACGATCTCAACCATGGCATCGGATGGATGCGGGGAGGATGTACGATGAAGGTAATGGTAACGGGCGGCGCCGGTTTTATCGGCTCTCACATTGTGGACCGCTTGATCGACCTCGGGCATGAAGTGATCATTCTGGACAATCTCAGCACGGGAAAGAAGGCCTTCATCCACCCGGAGGCATCCTTTTACCAAACGGACCTCCGGGATCGACGGATCGGAGAAATTCTGGAGGCGGAGCGGCCGGAGGCAGTGATTCACCAGGCGGCGCAGATCGACGTGCCGACTTCGGTGAAGGATCCCCTGTTCGACGCGGAGACGAACATCCTGGGAACTTTGCGGTTGCTTGAAGCGTGCCGCCGCTCGGGGGTGCGAAAGATCGTATACGCCTCATCGGCGGCGGTCTACGGGGAACCGGCCTTTTTGCCCATCGATGAGGAACACCCGGTGGATCCCCTTTCCAATTACGGAATCTCCAAGTACACGCCGGAAAGTTATCTGAAAGTGTACAAGCAATTGTACGGGCTGGATTACACGATTCTCCGCTACGCCAACGTCTACGGGATCCGTCAGGACCCGAGGGGGGAGGGCGGCGTGATCGCCATCTTCCTCGACCGGGTGCTCCGAGAAGAGGCCCTGACGATCTTCGGCGACGGAAAACAAACCCGCGATTTTGTCTATGTGGGGGATATCGCCGACGCCAACATCCGCGCCCTGCATCGCGGAAGCGGCATGATTTTCAACCTGGGTACGGGGGTTCCCACCTCCCTCGAGGAGCTCGTCCGGATTTTGATGGAGGTGACGGAGAAGGAGATTCGGGTGGAATACGGTCCCGAGCGGCCGGGGGACATCAAGCACAGCCACTTTGACAACCGACTGGCGGGAAAATGGCTGGATTGGACTCCCCGGATCGATCTTAAGACGGGACTCCGGATGACTTACGAATATTACCTTGAAGCCGCCCAGCGCCTTTCCTGAACCGGGCTGTAAAGAAGATGAAACATATTCGCAACAAAACACGTCTATATCTATAGAGAGACATCCAGAGGCGGGACAATGGGCCGAAAGGCTGATCTGCCCCTGCCGGATGGAGACGAAGCCGTGGCTCCTTTGTGAAAGGATGCTCGAAGACTATTGTCAACGGTGAGCAACTGAAGTATACTTGATACAGTAAACGCCTTGTAATCTTCGTGTAACATTTTCCGGAAGTCATCATGACCCGGGGCGGATGGGAGCCTTCACCATTTGGAAGCAGGAGTGGTTGCGGATGCGTTCACGAATGGTCTGCGATTACGATGCGTACGCATTTGCCGAAAGGATGCCGGAAAGCGTATCTCCCTTGTACCCCACGATCAAGCGGGTTTTTGAAATCGTCTTTTCCATTGTCTTTTTGATCGTCACCTTTCCGGTGCTTCTCCTGACCGCGATCGCCATCAAACTGGAGTCGAAGGGGCCCATCTTCTATCGCCAGGAGCGGCTGGGGCTTCACGGAAAAACCTTCTATGTGCTGAAACTCCGCTCGATGCGCACGGATGCCGAGAAAAACGGCCCGCAATGGGCTGAAAAAAATGACCCCCGGGTTACCCGAGTCGGCCGGTTCATCCGGAAGACCCGGATTGACGAGCTTCCTCAGTTGATCAACATCCTTCGTGGAGACATGAGCCTGATCGGTCCCCGTCCGGAACGCCCGTGTTTCACGGAGCAATTTGCTCGGGAGATCCCCGGTTTCAAAAATCGGCTGACGGTAAAACCCGGGTTGACGGGCTGGGCTCAGGTGAACGGGGGCTATGAAGCGACCCCGCGGGAGAAATTTGAAATGGATATGTACTACATTCGAAATCAGTCCCTGGCGCTGGATATGAAGATTCTCCTGCGCACGGTGTGGGTGGTTCTTTCGGGAAGCGGGGCCCGCTGACGGTCAATTCCCTTTGAAGCGGTATACGAAAGCAACAGCCGGCCGATCGGCCGGCTTTCGTTATGAGTACGGAATATTTTCCGCCTCTTTTTATGCTCCGTCCGAAGAGGGGATGGAGGAAACGGGTATTGAAGGAAATCAAAAATCGACCGCTTTAGGCGGTCGATTTGAGGCTGTTGACAAAGAAGGGTCAACAGCCTTTTTTGTTGAATTCGGAATAAAACAATTCCGAAGGAAGGTTTTTATATGTTCAGGACGAACCCA